>JBGSWT010000119.1:0-2569 GCA_041751815.1 Pseudonocardiaceae bacterium | reverse complement strand
AGAGCAGACAGGAAGAGCTGTTGCGCTCCAAGCGTGACACGCCCGCGAGAGCAGATTGTGATTCATGTCACAAGCTGCACGAGACATCCGAACTTGAGAAATGGCTCCAGAAAGCAATTAGGCTTGTGAATAAGCCTCCAGCACAATCTTATGCCCGGAGCTTAGCGTCTCAAATAGTGTTGCATGTTCTACGGCTTGGTCTACCGTCATTGCGTAGTCGAAGAGTGGATCAGTTTGCAAGGTGCGAAGCGCTACCCGCCAACGGTTGCGAGTGGCATCGTTGAAGCCGTAAACCGAGCTCTGAAAGATCTGTCCGAGTCTCTCGTTCGTGCGCAAGCGTGGTGAATCATTCTCTCGGTTGGGTTCATACAAACCAACGTGGTTATAGGGGTTCCTGTTGCTTGCCTTATGGGGTCGAATGGATCGAAGGCGCTGAAACCCAACGCGACGACGTTCGCAAATGGATGGATCGTGGTATTCGAATGGTCGACGATTGTGCCAACCCCGTCGGAAGTGGCTGTCGTGTCGACAACGGCTCGACCCAGTCGGCCGAGTAGGTGAGTCTTGCCAACGCCATTGCTGCCGATCAAGGCATGTATGTTAGTTGGTGGATAGGACCGTGGCTCCACTGAAAAATCGAGAACTGCGGGGTGGTCCAGTGTCCCTCTCGGGCCAATGTAACGGAATTCGTAGGGTGTGTTCACGGCTCCGCCGTGGGCAATTCTGAAATATTGTTCCTCGACTGTCCGTATTTGAGTACTGCGCAAAAGTGAAGTCGTGAATGCGGGCTGATCGCGCACTGACTGTAATAGGTTCTTGTTATATGCGACATCGCGAAGCGCTTGAAGCACCTCGTTGCTGACATTTTCACCCAACGTTCGCAACTTCTCGTAGTAAGAGACGTCGGAGCCGACCGAATAATACTCTTGCGACAACTGGTTGAAGGTTGCTGGCAGGAACGTCCGACTGCGCTCAGGCATTCCGCGAGTGGCGACCTTAACTGCGCCTATATCGTGCTTATCTTGATTGTCCACGATGTGTAGCCAGAACATAGTTTTATATGTGTAGTCGTCCCAGTTGTCATCAATTAGATACGCTCCTGGCTCGGTTGGAATTACCCGCCTGCCGACTGGGAGGACAGTAAATCGCATTCGACTCCTCACGTGATGCGTTCTGAAGGTATGAAGACGGACTTTATCGTAGACCGTAGTGGGTCATGCGTCCCGAAGCTCGACGGCGGTTGATCTGCGATCGATGGAGACATGACCGCAGCGCGCTAGCTGGAGGGGCAGGTTCCCATGAGTGGCGCGAGCCTTGCACGGCGACATCTGCATCGTCGCTGCCTGCCCCCGCCGTTGACGGGCGCTTTGCATGCAGGTACTACATTCGTAGATTTTGAGGTAAAGGATCTCCTCGGGTGCGGAATGGCTGGTGAGGGCCCGGGTCTGGTGGAGTCGGCGGAGGTAGAACCAGCGCAGGATGTGGTCGATGCGGCGGCTGCGACCAGGAGGGTGCGGGCGAGGAGTCGTCCCGTCCGCCGTGTGCCCTCGACCCTCCACGAGATGCTCATCGAGATGTTCCGGGTCCGGCCGTCGCTGACTCCGGAGCTCACGGTTGTTCCAAGATCATGCAGCAAGTTTGAGGATCGTGAAGGGGCGGTGTATGAAGCGGCCGGCCTCGCGGGTTGCTTCGGTGATGTCGCGTCGGCCGGCGAGGTGGTGTGCTCCGAGTGCGAGGGCGGAGGGCGGCCATGGCGCGGGGTCCGGATCGGGTGTGGGCGGTGGAGTGGTCTTCGCGGTAGACGGTGTCGCGGAGCCGGTGCAGCGACTCCACGCCCCAGTGGTTGTGGACGAGACCGGCCGGCTGGTCGGGGCTGGCGCGGTCGGCGGTGAGGTTGGTGACCCCGAGTGCGGCGACCGCGGACAGTGGGGTGCCGGTGGGGTCGGTGGTGTGGCGTTCGATCAGCCAGACCTGGTTGACGTGGAGGAAGGGCAGGTTCTCGGGTGCGGGGGAGGACCTGGATGGTGCGGGTGGTGATCCGGGGTGTGGGCGGTGTCGACGTCGCGGGCGGCGACGGGGGTCTGCGACCAGGGCAGTGCGTCGAGCGCGGTGAACAGTGTGGGTTGGTGGTGTTTGGCGGTGAACACGAACCCGGCGCCGCGGTGATGGAGGTACTCGGCGTGGGCTCGTTGGGTGTGCAGTGCGTCAGCGGTGATCACCGTCCGGGCCAGGTCGACTCCGGCGTCGGCGAGGGTGTCGAGCAGCGGGGCGAACTGGGGGATTTCGCCTGTCTTCGCGCCGACCTGCACCTGGCCCCCGACCAGACCGTCGTCATGGGTCGCGGCGGCGAGCAGATGTGTCTGGTTGCCTGCGGTGTCGACCGCGCCGCGCACGGTCTCGGGCGTCCACCGCGATCGCGACCAGCTCAGGTGCCGCACCCTCGGACCCGTGTCCAGGACAGTCTCGTGCGGCGGCGTCTCGTGCGGCAGCCTGTCCGGCCGACCAGGCACCGATCACCGCGTCCACCGCTGCGGCGTCGGTGCCGGTGAGCACCCGCCAGATCGTGGTC
>JBGSWT010000118.1:0-5957 GCA_041751815.1 Pseudonocardiaceae bacterium | reverse complement strand
GGCCCCGACAACCCCGGAACCCGCTCACCCGAGGCGACACTCGGGCACTCAAGCCTGTCCCCACCACGGAAACCACCCCAAAAAGATCAACAAATCCAAGTCAAGATCCACTCATCCGCTAAATCGCGGAATCGGGTCTGAGGAGTCTCGTACGATCTTGGGTATGTCCTTTGAGCACGTCATCGTCATGTCGACCACAGATAACGAAGACGCTGCGCGCGCTCTCGCCGCTGAAGTGATCGAGGCCAAGCGGGGCGCGTGCGCACAGATCGTCGGGCCGATCACCAGCGTGTACCGCTGGGAGGGCGCGGTGCAGATCGAGCAGGAGTGGCGGGTAGAGATCAAGACCGCCGCTGATCGCGTCCCGGCGTTGATCGCGCACATCAAGGCCAACCACAGTTACGACGTGCCCGAGATCGTCGTGACTCCGATCACCGGTGGTAGCACCGAATACCTGTCATGGCTGGTGGACGAGACGCGCAGTTAACACTGCAACGGCACTCGTGGGCGCGGGCCGCAGAAGCGCGGGTTCTCCTCTGATCGCCGTTCTGGAAGAATCAGCCGCGGTGAGCGCGGCTCGTCCTTCCAGAATGACGATCACAGATCAGTTGGCGGTGCATCGTGGCGGGTATCGGGCGTTGGCGGTGGATCGCGGGTGGCTGCTGTTCGACGTTGTGGAGCGACCGTTCGTCATTTCTTGTACGTTTTCATTTCCCCGGGTATCTCGGGGTGCCCGAAATTGTCGGTGATGTCCGCGAGAATCGTGTCGTGACCACTGTGGTGGAGGATCGCGTCGCAAAGCAACCGGTGGCCTAAGGATTGGGTGGCGGGCGACTGGTCGGATTCGGTTGGGTCGTCGCTACGGAGTGCGGTCGCTGGGCGGTTGCCTGACCGGTTCCTTGCCTACGGCCGCCCTCGGTGATTGATCTAGATCTCCGAGGTGGCCGCATTCGGATACCTGGTGGCCTGCGCAGGCCTGATGGCTGCGCAACAGCCGCCGGGGCCGATCCCGCGCTCTCCCGTTGCCGGCACTCGCCGTGTCGGCGCTGGTGGGACGGCTGCATGCGCCGTCTGCGGGCAATCGACGAGCCTGGAGACAACGTCGCCGCTGAGCTACGTAGGTGACATTGACCAATTCATTGCTACCTGACTATGATTCAAGTCACAGCTAGACAGACCTGTCTGTGTCTGCCTACCGCCTGCCAGCTGGCTGGTCTGCGGCAGTCACTCCCGCGGCGCAGGACATTATTCGCGACCGAAAGGAGTTCATAGCACGCGTCAATCACCGGTCCACCTACTCACATCAATGAGAGAGGAAGTTATGACCGAGTACGATCCGAGGACTGCGACCGGAATTCCCACCGAGCCTGTTGGCTCTCTTCCCCGTCCATCCAAGCTCCAGACTGCCTACGCGGGATATGATCAAGGACAGGTCAGCAAGGACGAACTGGAAGCTGAACAGGACACTGCAGTCCGCGATTCGATCGAACGCTTTGAGGCTACCGGATCACCGATTATCTCTGACGGCGAGCAGCGTTGGTCGAGCTTCGCCACTTACCCCATCACCGACACACTGGCCGGAACTGGCTTGGCTGACAATCTCGGCCCGGGCGGCCAGTTCTTCGCGATCTTTGCCGACGGCCATGGCCGGCAGCTGCCCCGCCTCACGGGCGGGCCCTTGCGCTACAAGACGTACGCGGCTGACACGCTGAAGAAATCTATCGGCCTGGCGCACGTGCCCATGAAGCAAGCCGTCATCGCGCCTTCCATGCTGGCTCTCCTTTACCCACTGAAGGACGAGGTGCCCGGCTACTCCCGGGAGCAGTTCGAGGAAGACCTCGTCAACGAGTGCGAGAAGGACATCCGCGAAGCTTTTGCGGCTGGTGCGGCCCGGGTTTCCATCGACTTCACCGAGGGCCGGCTTGCCACCCGCGAAGACCCACGCAACCCGTGGACAGGCGCTGGCTTGCTGCCGCACTTCATCGAGCTGAACAACCGCGTGCTTGCTCGTTTCTCACCAGAGGAGCGCCAGAAGATCGGAATCCACACCTGTCCGGGTGGGGACCGGGACTCGGTCCACAGCGCCGACGTCCCCTACAACAACCTGCTTCCGAGCATGTTCCAGATGAATGCCGGCTACTTCCTCATCCAGCTGGCGAGTGAGCGCGACAAGGACCCGGTCTACGAGTCCATCGGCAAGCACCTTCGCGACGACGCAGACGGCGTCGCGCAGATGGCCTACATCGGGGTGTGCGTGACGCAGAGCCCACGGCCGGAGAGCGCTCAGGAAATCTGTGACGCGCTGGTGAGGGCGTCCAACTTCATGCCGAAGGAACGGATCGGCTCCACCGATGACTGCGGCTTCTCGCCGTTCAGCATCGATGAGAAGCCGAACCACGGTTCACCTGATTATGCTCGCGACATAGCGTTCCAGAAGATCAAGAACCGCGTCGAGGGAACCAAGATGGCCGCGGAGAAACTCGGCGTCAGCTGAGCTCGTTGCCTCACGGCACGGCGATCCACCGCCACGTCCCGGCCGCTCACCACGAGCGGTCGGGACGTGGATCACTATCCAGTGCTCGCCAAGGCGTGTTGGACCAACGTCACGAGCGTGTCGAGGCTGGAGCGAGCCTCGCGGGCGTCCATCCGCATCAGCGGGCGCTCCAGGGGCAGCGCCAGCGCGGTCCGCACGGTGTCCTCCGGATAGGCGGGACCATCAGGGAACTGATTCACCGCCACCGCGAAGGGGACCTGGCGATTCTCGAAGTAGTCGATCGCCGCGAAGCTGTCGTCGAGCCGCCGCATGTCGACGAGCACGATGGCACCGACCGCGCCGCGGGCCAGCTCGTCCCACATGAACCAGAAGCGTTCCTGACCAGGCGTCCCGAACAGGTAGAGGACGAGCTGATCGTCGACTGTGACCCGGCCGAAGTCCATCGCCACCGTGGTAGTGATCTTGTCCGGGACAGCGACCGCATCGTCGACACCGACCGCCAGTGAGGTCATCGCCTGCTCGGTGGTCAACGGCGGGATTTCCGACAACGACCCGACGAAGGTGGTCTTCCCGACCCCGAACCCGCCCGCCACCAGGATCTTGAGCGGGATCAGCGGGCGGTCGGTAGCCGGAACATCTGGCCGGTCTTCTTTAACGGCTGCGCAGTCCATCAAGCAGTCCGCTCCTGGGTCGCGCCGTGCCGGGCTGAACTGTGCTGGCCGGAACGGGGCTGGTCTGAGCGGGGCTGGTCTGAACGGGGCGCCGGGGTCAGGGCGTGGCCTACTCGGGACGCGAGCATCGTCATTTCATAACCCACCATGCCCATGTCGCACTGCCGCTGGGCCACGACAGCGAGCGTGGAGTCTTGGCTGATCGACGTCGCAAACAGATAACCGCCGGCCATCTCGATGATGATCTGGCTCACCGGAGCGAGGCTCAGCAGCTGCGCTGCGCCCCTGGACAGGCTCACCAGCCCGGAAGTGGCGGCGGAAAGCTGATCGCCGAGTTGCGCATCGACGTCGGCCGACGAGGCCAGCAGCAGGCCGTCACCGGAGACGACCAGGGCATGCAGCACGCCCGGGGTGTCCCGAGTGAAGTCGTTGACGAGCCAGTCGAGTTGGCCCTGAGCCGCGTTCACGACCGGCCCCCGGTCTCCAACTGCTCTTGGGCGGCCTGCCGGCTGGCCTGGTAACGCGACAGCGCATCTCTGGCCAGCTTCGCGTCGGAGGTAGCGGTGGGCGCGGCGATGGCGGGTCCACTCGTAGGTGCCCGGCGCAGCTCTGGGGTCAGGCTCGCCTGCGGCACCCGGCGGTTGAGCTGGGGACCGGTGGTCGGAGGCGCCACCGCGGGCACCATCCTCTGGGTGGTCGCATAGGCGGGGGCAGGCAGAGCGGGCGACCAGCTGGACTCCTCCACCGTCGGCAGCCGGGTCGGTGTCCACCAGCCGGTCCAGTTCCGGTCCGGCCGGGACCCAGCGCGCGCGGGGCTCCGTGGCTGCGGGATCGTGGGCGGCCGCGGCGATTGCTCGGTCGGCGCGACGTGCGCCGGGGTCTCGTGACGCGAGCCGATCGTTGCCTCCGTCAGCTCCAGCCGATCGTCGGTGAACAGCTCTGCGGGCAGCGCAACCACCGCCGTGATGCCAGAACCCGGGGTGGTGCTCAGCGAAGCCCGGATACCGTGACGGGCCGCGAGCCGGGCCACGACGTGCAGCCCGAGCCGCCGGGAAGCTGACAGGTCGATGTCACGGGGGGCGGCCAGCAGGTCGTTGGCGTGGGTGAGGTCCTCTGGTTGCATCCCGACGCCCCAGTCCTCAATGGTGAGGACGGCCTCGCCGGACGTGTGCATGCAGGACCGGGTCCGAATGGTGACCTTGGCCTCCGGCGGGGAGAACCGCACTGCATTCTCTACTAATTCGGCGAGCACGTGGGTGAGATCGGTCACGGTGCGCCCGAGCACCGCCAGGCGATCGTCAACAGCGAAATCGACGCGATTCAAGTGCTCGGTTTCCGCGATCGCGGCGCGCACGATGTCGATGAGCGCAACCGGCTCGCTCCAGCTCCGGGGAGCTTCCTCACCAGAGAGCACCAGCAGGCTCTCCGCGTTGCGCCGAATGCGGGTGGCCAGATGATCGAGGCGAAACAAGTCACCCAACGTGTCGGGGTCGCGTTCCTTCTTCTCCAGCTGGTTGATGATATCCAGCTGCCGGTAGAGCATGCTCTGGTTGCGCCGAGCGAGGTTGACCAACAGCTCGGAGGTGAACTTGCGTTGACTGAGTTCTACGTCGGCTAGTTGGGTCGCTAACCGCATCGACTTGTGCTGCTCATCCTCCGTGGTACGCCAGAAAATCACCACGCCGACGCAGGCGAGCAGCACAGCCACGCCGTGGATGAGTGACCAGACCCACGGATTCACTTGTGCGGCTGGATGATTGAAGATCAAACCGGCTTGCCACGCCGTCCCGATTCCGTGGCTGAGCACCGTGAATACGATATTCCACAGCAACGGCATCCAGTCCTGGTACAGCGCGATGATTCCGATGATGATGAAAAAGTGGAAGTGGGCCTCGATGGAGCCTCGGGCGAACACGACCAGCGCTGCAGAGCAGTACACCAGTCCGGCGGAGGTGAAGAAGGAGGCAACCCGTCGTTGCGATTTCCAAATACCGAGCAGCATGCAGCCGATCAGCGGGACCAGCCCGGCAAGCGTGGCCAGCAGGCTGTGCCGAAGCCATAGCGCGAACACGAACAGTGCTGGTAGGTGCAGGCCGAGCACCCACAACACGAGTTGATGCCGCTTCCTCCAGGCGCTGTCGTCGAGCAGGTTGCCGCGCGGCAGGTAGTCCAGCAGCCTCGTCAACGTCAACGGTGAGTCCGCCTTTCGTGAAACGGTGGCATTGGTCGCTTAGGCATGCGGTTGGCAACCGCGGCATGTTACTGCGGCGTGATATCTGCGCGAAACCTCAGCGTTACGCCGAGTAGGTGGTTCACGCTCAGATTGCCGCCGAATAGAGCAACGCATTGGACCGAATAGCGCAGTGATGACGCCAGCGCCTAAGATCTCGCGATGGAGGCGTCTGGGCGCCTGGTGGCCCCCGCGGTCTTCAACACCGATGTGATCGAGTACCTCGGTCAGGCGGGTTCGATTCCCGTCCGCCTCCGCCAACCGACCCTGAGGTAGGGGCTACCGGCAGGATGAGGGCGACCGGACTACCGTGCGGCCATGGATCTCCGCCGGCAGGTCCCGCGCACCGACGCGGTGCTGGCCGATCCGGCTGTGGCGGCTGCGGCGGAAAAGCTCGGGCGACCACAGGTCAAGCAGGCGGTGGTCGCCGCCCAGCAGCGGGTACGCGAGGGTACCTTGCCCCCAGCCGATGTCGTCGCTGACGTGCTGGCCAAGCTGCCGGACACCGCGACGACGCTGCGTCCGGTGCTCAACGCAACCGGAGTGCTGCTGCACACCAACC
>JBGSWT010000117.1:0-18623 GCA_041751815.1 Pseudonocardiaceae bacterium | reverse complement strand
CTTGCACACTAACCACACGCCTGCCGCTGCGCGACGTGAAGTGACAAGGCCACAGGAGGGCAGCTGGCAGCTCCCGAGTCCGCTGTCACGTCACGCCCCGACGGGGTATCAGCGCTGACACGATGTGGTCCTCGATGGAGCCGTGTCTTGAGGGTTGAGTTGCTGAATGAGCTGATGCCCGCCGCTGGTCACGCCTTTGTGCAGAGTCTCCGCCTTGGCCACTACGAACTCGGCGCCAACGTCGACCCCCAGCGCAGGGCTACCGGCGGTCTTGGCCAAGTTCGTCCTCGTCATCTGATTCGGGTTGTCAACCTCGGTTGAGTCGGTGGGTACCCAGTCAATGCAACGGTGTTCGTAGGGATGCGTGTCGTTGCTGGTGAACAGCGGAACGGCACATGCTGATCGGTGCTACCGGTCGGCTTGTGCCGCTCATCGGTCTACCGCGCCCGGTCGGCGCAGCACACACCCATAAAGGACCTAAGTTCCTCCACTCTGTTGTCGAGGTTGCGCGATCGGACCAGGTGTGGCGGGAATCTCGATACACGGCGGGGAGGTGGGCAAGGTGGACCGGGTTCTGGATCAGATCCACCGGATGGCGGTGTGGGACCGGTTCGACATGCTTGATGAGCTGGCGAGCAACGTCGACCACGGGTCAGCGCTGTCGGTGGCGCGTAGTGCCCTGCCCTGCCTGACCTCCAGGTGGCGCGCTCTAACTGCCCGCCCACGCGCCGGATCGTCGGGACCGCTGTCCGGAGTGCTCGAAGTGCTGGCGCCCGCGAATGGTGCCGTGCAGCGTAGGGCGGGCCGCGCACGAGCAGCTGGTCTGCGCCCAGGCCGTGTCTCAAGGTGTGGCCCGCGGGGTACCCCTTCCCTGTCGGAGCAGGCGTAGTTGAGCTGAATATCTAAACTCAACTCCATAGTGCTGGCGGTCTCGCCGAATGTCGTGGGTTTCCTCCTCATCCGCGAGGGCTGAGTAGCCGTCACGTGGCCGGTGATCCGTGAACGTTCGTGCCCCCGACCGAGATGTCGAACGGGTCACCGGCCACACCAGAATTTCCCCCGGGTCGGCGCTGCACACCCCGAGCGCCGACCCGGGGGAGTGCCACAACCCTGGTAAGGGCACCGCGCCCGCCGGGCACAACTCCACAGCCTGGACCCATTCCGCTTCTCACCCGAGTGGAGTGCCGCGCCGGTAGCACCGTCGTTGCCTAAGCGACAGTCACCGTCAACGTTGGTCCGTTGCCGCCGGATTCCCAGCGCCGGGTGCCCTCGTGCACCGCAGGCACGGGAAATTCCCCCTCTGGCGCCGGACACGGTGCAGCGCAGGCATCCGCACAGTGGGGCGGGGCCGTTGTTCTTGAACGGCCCCGCCCCACAATTCTGCTCCGCGAGACCGTCAGCCGATGCGCGGGCACTGTTGCATCGGCGATCATCACAAGCGGGCAGGCTGGGTTGATGCGTCGTCACCCTCCCCGAGTGTCCGCACCGAGATCGGGCTTCGCCAGGTTTCGATTCCCGCCGGAGGTGATCACCTTGGCGGTCCGGTGGTACCTGCGCTTCGGACTCTCCTAATGACGTGGAGGAGCTGCTGGCCGAGCGGGGCATCGAGGTCGACCATTGTCACTGTCTACCGGTGGGTGCAGCGGTTCACCCCGCTGCTGATCGACGCGGTCAGGCCCTGCCGGCACGCGCCGGGTGATCGGTGGTTCGTAGATGAGACATATGTGAAGGTCGCCGGGTGCTGGGTCTATCTCTACCGGGCGATCGACCAGTATGGCCAGGTCATCGACGTCCTCGTCTCACAGAAGCGAGATCTGGCGGTCACTCGCCGGTTCTTCACCCGCGCCCTGGAGCACAGCCCACGCCCGACTGAGGTGAGCACTGATCGGGCGCCTGCCTACCCGCGGGTGCTCGACGAGCTGCTGCCCTCCGCGTGCCACGTCGTGGAGCAATACGCGAACAACCCATCGAAGCCGATCATGGTCGGCTCAAGTCCAGGCTCAGACCGATGCGTGGGCTCAAACGGCTCCGCTCGGCCCGAGTGATTAGCGCTGGGCATGCGTTCGTCCAGAACCTGCGCCGCGGCCGCTACGAACTCGGCCTGGATACCGATCCACGGCATCGGCTCCCGGCGGTCTTTACTGGCCTCACCCGCATCATCTGAACAGGGTGTCTACAGCGTCGTGCTTGTCTTGTCTCCCGTTAACGCAACAGACCCCTGGCGCGGCTACGCGGACGCCGCGATGACGCCACACGGGCGCTGCGGCGTGCCGAGCTGATCTCACCGGCACGGGTGCACCGGCACCCGTTCGTGCGGGAGACTCTCGCCGAGCTGCTTTCCCGTGCTCAGCGAGACGCCGTCGGGCGTGAGCTGCGCGGTATGGCCTTCCGGGCGGGCTTGCTGAACTGACCCAACCGGGCGACGTTGCCACTCCGGTAACACCCAAGGCTGCAGTTTGGCCACGGTCATCAATCTTGATCGACGTACCCGAGACACAGCACCCGCGCACCGAGCGGGGCCGGGGTGACGGCGCTAGGCCGGCGTACCGATAGCGGCGAGCGCTGCACGCTGCTGGTGATCAATGAACTTGACGGCTCCTGGTCGTTTCACGGCCTGGGCGCACCCGGGGTGACACTGTCGAAGGCTGACATGTTCGCGCTGGCCGAGTCGATCCTGGCGTGTGCCCGGTGAGCCGGCTGGACGCCGCTACCGCACGCGAGGAAGTGCCGGTGACTGTGGATCTTCGTCGCGCCGTCAGGCCCTCACCCTCCATCGCACAGGCTCACTACCGCCGCGGCCTCACGTTGCACAGCACAACGGACTCAACAGGAGCTGTGATGTTGAACACGGTTTTCAAACCAACTGGCCGGTATTTTACGCGTTTACTGCACGTTACTTTGTACGTAGGACGTGAGGGCCGTATGAGCCGCCCGGCCCGCTGCCTCTGGCAAGACCGGGCGACGCCACTACCGGCGAAGGTGGGTGGGCGTGATGGCAGGCAGGCGCCGCGGTATTACCACCCGGTCGGCACGGACCCCCGTGGTCACCATGACGCTTCGTCCCATCGCGATGACCGACGCCATGACCGGCACTGCGCACCTAGTGACAGATGAGTCGGTCGTCGCGGGTCGCCGTGCCGGTGGGCGCTACGACGCCGTCTGCGGAGCGCAGGTGCTCGCCGCGAGCCTGACCATGCCCGAGCGTGACCAGTGCCAGTCATGCACCGGGGAGGCCCGATGAGCTGGTATCTACGCTCGCTCTGCGACCACGACACCCACCGCGGCGAACTGCGCAAGGACGGCACCGTGATCGCGCTGTGCAGTGTCACCTTCCGGCCACGGCTGTTGCCGTCCGGCGTCGTGGCACTGCCCGGCCAGCCCCCCGACCCGGCCCAGATCTGCCCGCAGTGCTACCGTGCGGCCATAGGCGGTGCCCGGTGACCTGCCCCGCGCGGTGGCGTTGTCCCCGCTGGACTGTCAAGTGCACTTACTGGCTGACAGCGACCAGACCCTCGACATACTCAAGGCGCGATGCGGGCACCAGTTGCCGATGGTCGTCGCCGTGCAGGACCACCGGCCACCCGGGCGCGTCTGTTTCCCTGCGAGCTGATCGCCCGCGCCAATCTCGACGCCCCGGTGACGCGGTGAATCCCGACCAGTCCCACCGGCACGTCATCACCGGCCGCGACCCCGACGGCCACCGCGCACGATCATCCTGTGGCGGGAAGTCGACCTGGTGGACGGCAAGTGGTGCGCCGGGTGGTGCTGACGTTGGACTCCACGATGAACACCGCGACGGTCCTGTGCTTGTCGGGGCGGATCCGACTAGTGGTGTGATCGGCTTTTGGCAGCCCGCGACGCCGTGGGCGTTTCGCACCGCCACCCCCGGGGGGTTGTTCTGGGCTGAGTTGAACGCCTGGCACGGCGCGCTGGCCGACAGAATTTTTGCCAACCTGTTCGGCTACCGCCAGGAGCAGATCCGGGATGGTGTCGACCCGGACTACACCACCTGGTCGCGGGGTGGGCAGATGATGCTGGACAGGCTCCAGATGAACGAGGACTGGGCGGCCCCCGAAACCCGTGCGCACTGGATGCTGCACTTTGCCGTGGACCCACAGACCGGACCGACGCGGCGGTCGATCGGGTGCTGGAGCTGGGCGGCCGGGTGGACATTGATCCCTACGACAGCCGGTGGGGCCGGATCGGGCGGGGTCGCTGAACCCTGTGGGGCCCGCTTCGCGCTGATCGACCCCACCGCGCGGATCGTGTCCGCCAGTGACCTAGCGGCCGGTTCGGCCCGCGTGGACGATCCCTACGACGACTGACCCGTCACGGCGTGGGACATCTGGCCGCGCCGCGTGCCGGGCTGGATTACGCGCTCTTCGTCAGCAGCTCGCCACGCTTCATAACGAAGAGCCCCTTTACGACCTTCTACAGGGTGTTCCACCTGCCGGCTTGCTGGAACGGTTCCGAGTGTGGGGGTCCAGTCGTTCGCTGTGGTCATCGCGCCTTGCGGCGAATCGCAGGGGCAGGGTGATCGGGCCGGTGATGCCGATGTGGGGCCGTGAGACCACGGGTCCATCTAGCTCAATGTCCAGGAGTCGGGACGCCAGGATTGGCAGTGCCTCGCGCATCTCGATACGGGCCAGCCAGTTGCCGAGGCAGTAGTGGATGCCGCCGCCGAAGGTGAGGTGGCTGGCGCGCTGTGTGGTGATGTCAAATGGCGCGTCGCCGAAGGTGTCGGGTTCGGTGTTGGCGGCGGCGATGAACAGCGCGACGTGGGTGCCAGCTGGTATGTCGATGTCCTGGAAGGTGAAGTCCTCGGTAGCCAGCCGGGCGATGACTGGCGTGGCGGGGTTGACTCGCATCAGTTCCTCGACAGCGGCGCTGGCCAGCTCGGGTCGCTTGGCGAGCAGCCGCCACTGCTCGGGGTGGTGGGTGAAGGTGGTCATCGCCAGGCCGAGTTGGTTGCGCGTGGTGTCCTGGCCGGCGAAGACCAGGCTGCTGACCATAACGCGCAGCTGGTCGGCGGTCAGGCGCTGGCCGTCATCCTCTGCGGCGATCAGCGCGGAGATCAGGTCCTCGCCCGGGTTCGCGCGGCGTTGTGCGGTTAGTTCGTCGCAGCAGGCATAAAGGCCTGTAACGGCTGCGTCAATGCGGTTTTGTTCTGCGGCGGCGGCCGGGCTGATCCCGAGTCCGATGTCGGTGGCCCAGCCGAGGAAGGCGTCGAAGCGTTCGGCGGGGATGCCGAGCAGTTCGGCGATCGCCCAGGCCGGGTAGGGCTCGGCGAAGGCTGTCATGAACTCGCAGCTGCCGTTACCGGCGAAGCCGTCGACCAGCTCGTGTGCCTTGGCTCGCATGAACGGCCGCAGCACATCGACACTGCGCTGGGTGAACGCCGCACTGACCAGGCGACGCAGCCGCTGGTGCGCCTGGCCCTCGGCACTGGTCAGCGTCGTGCGCAGCCAGTCGGCGAACGCGCCGGAGGTGATCCCATAGGCGGCCACGAGATCCCCGATGCCGTGGCGCAGGCGGTGGTCCCTCAGCAGCGCCAGACACTCCTGGTAGCGCAGCACCGCGATCCCCACCGAGGTACGCGCCCACCAATGCGCCTCGGCGGCGGCTCTGACCTCGGGAGAGTCAACCCGGAAGGCTGGATCGAGGACATCGAACAAGGCGATATCAGTGTCATGGGAAGTGGCCATCGCGACCTCGCTTGAGCGATCGATGTGGTACTGACCCCGGCTACGGCCCGGTTCTGGAACGGCGGCACCGGGGCGTTCGTGGTGCTTCCCGGCCACGCTGTGCAGGAACTGGCCGGCTGGCCCGTGCGCGCGGGCGACAGCACCGGCAGCGACCCCCTCAACACCAATGCGACCTAAAGGGGAGCTCCCGGGCGGCTGTCCCAGTCCTGCTCCGTGCTGCGCGAAGGCAGAGTAGTAGCGGTGGCAGCACTGCACAGATGAGGGTGGGGGCGGGGACCGTCGATGCGGTAGTTCAACGTGTCGCGCGGGCGGAGGACAGCGGCCCGTCGTCGAGTGTCCGTGCCATGCCGCCGTGTCTGATACGTCGGGGCCGGCGGAGCCCTCCCGCTGCCCGTTTGGTTCTCTTTCTCCCCTTTGGAGAGTCGTCTGGGGACCTCAGACGCATTCCAGTGTTTTGATTAATTCAGCGGTACCGCCGAGTAGCCTCAGCGCGTGTGAGCGCCTCCCGCACCCCACTGAGCGGGACCTCTCTCTTGTGATAGAAACGTTGGTGGTGGACCTGATGGGGGATGCCCAGCAGAGGTCACGTCCATCGTGGACCGGTTTGAGGCGGTTTTGGACCACGGGGGCGAGATCCCTACGGCAGTGATCACCGAGGCCCGCTCGGCTATCGAGTTGGTGTGTGGCAGGTGGCCCTGTGCGGCGGTCAGCGCGCTGCTCGCCGCCCGCTGGGAACTCTGCGGCAGAATGCCGAGACGTTCCCGTGAGCCGGCGCATCGTGGTGGCGATGGCATGCCGGTGGCAACCAGGTTGAGCAGACACGAGAGTCGGTCGGGCAGCCAGACTAGGTCCCCGGCACCGTAAGGGCGCAGCGCCTCCGGCCTCGTAGGTGACCGGACTGCCGAGAAGGCTCCTGCCCGGCGACGCCACCGATGGGTTCTGGCCGATAGGGCTGGTAAGAACCGCAGGCGTGCGCACCGACGCGCGCGATCACCGTCGGAAAACGTCGAAATTATGTGCCTACGTCGGTACGAGCATATGCGAGTGCATCCGCTCGTGAATTTTGCTGCATGGGTACGCGATGTCTGGAAACGGTAGTTATAGCCACGCGCTGATGAACCACTAGGAGTGGGGTTGCGGCGGCTGATTGCCATACCTGGCAGGGACTGGTTGATGCAGTGCTCCTCTGCTACATTGGTAGCAGAGTGGTCACTAATGCAATTTTTATCACTGCGGGCTCCGCACGGTTGGTGGGCAGCATTTGTTGTCCTCGGAGGGGGGAATA
This sequence comes from Pseudonocardiaceae bacterium, assembly GCA_041751815.1. Taxonomy (GTDB): domain Bacteria; phylum Actinomycetota; class Actinomycetes; order Mycobacteriales; family Pseudonocardiaceae. Next base: position 11,633 of record JBGSWT010000117.1, on the reverse strand, counting down.
ATGCATGTTTGCCATTGCGGGCGGCGGCTATGAGCTCACGTGATCTATGGACCGAGGAGGAGAACACGGCGGCCGCGGCCCTTGTGTTCGAAATATTGTCTGACTCATACGGAGCGGTCTCGCCGTCGGTTTATGAGACCGCTCGCCTGGTAACGCTGGCACCGTGGCTTGCCGGGCACCCGCAACGAGTGCTGTTTCTCCTGCACAGCCAGCGTGGAGACGGCGGGTGGGGTGGTCTGGATGGTTATGGCCTGGTCCCGACGCTCAGTGCCACTGAGGCGCTGCTGGCGAGCCTGCGACGATGGCAGCAGGGGGGGAACGGACAGGCTCTCGACTATGCTGACGTGGTCAGTGCAGCCGACCGTGGGCTGGCAACGTTGTTCGGGTGGCTTGGGGCCAACGCCCGGGTTGTGGTCCCAGATACGATCGCGGCGGAGATCGTGGTTCCTGCCCTGGTCGCGCAGGTCAACGCGCACTTGGACAGGTTCATGCTAGAACCGGTGATCGGGCTAGATATTTGGCGCGGCAGTGGCCGTCTGCTCTTGCCCCCTGGGGTCGACGACACGCTGCTGGCGCGGTTGGGCTACCTGGTGTGCCAAGGTCATGCGTTGCCGACCAAGCTGCTGCATTCACTTGAGGCTATGGGTCCTGCAGTGCGGGGTGCTGCCTTCGTCCGCCCAGTGCAAGGCGCGGTGGGCTGCTCACCGGCGGCGACGGCGGCCTGGTTGCCCGACCGCACTGGCTGTCGTGCAGCGGTGGGTTATTTGAAAGCTGTGCAAAACCGTGGTAGGGGTCCGGTGCCAGGGGTCACTCCTATCACCGGCTTTGAGCGGGCTTGGGTGTTAGCCGCACTTACTGCGGCGGGTATCGGTGTGGTGGTGCCTCAGAGATTGGTGGGCAGTTTGCACGCTGCGTTCGGTGAGTTCGGCGTTGCCGCCGGCCCTGGTCTTGCTCCGGATGCTGACGACACGGCCGTCGCTTTGTACGCGTTAGCGCAGTTGGGTAGCCCCCGCTCACTGGATTGTCTGTTGGCCTACCAGGTGGATACACATTTCAGTTGTTTTCCTGACGAACGCACGCCTTCGGTCAGTACCAACGCGCATGTTCTTCAGACATTTGACCGGTATCTGGGGCGTGACTCGCCTGGGCGCTTTCGCCACCATGCCGCGATGAGCAAGCTTTCGGGGTGGTTACGTGACTGCCAGGAAACTGATGGGAGCTGGTGGGATAAATGGCATGCCTCGCCTTATTACGCGACCGCGTGTTGTGCTACAACGCTTCACCGTTACAGTCGTGGCGCATCCGTCTCCACGGTTTCTAGGGCCGTGGAATGGCTGCTTGGCAGCCAACGTGAGAATGGGTCATGGGGACGATGGGACGGTACGTACGAAGAAACCGCATATGCGGTGCAAACCTTGTTGCAGACGTGTGTGCCTCGAGCTGACAGTGCAGTCGAACAGGCCGCTGCCCGTGGGTGCGTATTCCTACAACGATCGGCCGGACACCAAAAGCACCCGCCGCTGTGGCACGGCAAGGACCTGTATACACCGATCAGGGTAGTGCAAGCCGAAGGGCTGGCCGCGCTGCACCTGGCATACGCCAATCCCCACGTCGCCGCGATCGTCGGCTGCTGGGCTGCGCAGGAGTCGGAGCGACAGGTGGCGGGGTGAGGCGCAATGAACCCGAACGAGTTCCGCTTCGCGTTCCAGACGATACCATTCTTAGACTCCCACGAAGGCGATCCCGCTGGTGTTCTGGAACTTCGCGCGCGGCCCACGCCGCGACTGCTGGTATGGCACCCCGAGGGGATTGACTGGATCTTTCGGGCCGACCGGCAACTGCATCATATGCCTAGCCGCACTTTGTGCCCTCTGCTTGGGCGGAAATCCCTGCTGTGGGCCGAAGGCCTTCGGCACGCCGCGTACCGGCGATTGCTTGGTCCCTCGCTGCGTGGCCATCAGTTGCAGGTTTGCCACAACATGATTTCCCACGCTGTCCACGCTGCAATCGATGTGTTGGCTCCAGGAACTGCTATCAGCTTAATTAAGTGGACCCGCAGAGTCACACTCTGCGTCACCAGTCAGATTGTCCTGGGCCGCGCGGACAGTGTGCTGCTCGAATCATTCAGCAACCGTGTCAAATGTGTGCTAGGCTCCCGTAGTCGTACATTAGCCCACCGTTACCTCCGTGTGCACGCGTTACCGGCCTTTGCGCGGCAGTCGTTGCTCCGTGGTCCCCGCGCACTAGACGAAATGCTACTGAGGAGCGCGAAAGCCACAGCGACTGCCCAGTCGCCTGCGTTGGCAGCCCTGCTGCTCGCTGGTGACGGACCGCTGGGGGTGCTCGACGATGAAGATCTGCGGGACCAGATCATGTCCTTGGTGTTCGCTGGACATGAAACCACCGCGTCAGCGACAGCATGGGTACTTTACTGGTTAGGCAGAGATGAAAGAGTGCGCCGCGACGTCATCGACGAGTTGACCACCACCTCCAACGACGGTTCGGATCCTGCACAGGTTCCGCTACTGCATGCCGTGACCCAAGAAGCTCTGAGGCTGTTTCCGCCTGCGTTTATTGCCGGGAAGCGGATGTTGACCGCAGACGGTGAGCTGCTCGGCAAGCCGTTACCGGCGGGCACTATTGTTACTCCATGCATGTACCTTGCGCATCATCAACCGGACCTGTTTCCAAATCCACGCAGATTCGACCCCAGCCGTTTTCTTGATAACCAAATTTCGCGTCGGCACTACTTTCCGTTCGGTGGTGGAACCCGGCGCTGTTTGGGCAGTGAGCTGGCCATGTTGGAGGTCCGCATGATCACCGCTGCTGTCCTGCGCCGCTGTCAGCTGCACTGTGTTAACCCCGAAGCCGGTATTGCTGAGCTGCGCGGCCCTACCATGACCCTGGCGCAGCACTTACAAATGTCGATCACCCCTCACCGTATCGCACCGCGGAACATATCCGGGTGAACAGATGGCGGGATACCGTCCGAATTCACCGTCTTGAGTACCCGTTCCCGGTCCACTATCTGTGCCACGCGGTGTTGGGCGCCTGCTATGCAGCAAACGACGTTCAACAGCTGTTCACCGGGCCCGTCCTGCTCTCGATCATCGCGAACCTCCTGTGCATCGTAGGAGGAAATCCGCTCAACGCCGCCGTCGATATCTCGACCGACACACACACCCAGGGCAAACGTGACATTGCACACGCGGCACTCCGGCTTGGCCGTCGCCATGCCATGAGCTGGACCGCAACAGAAATGACATTGGCGCTGGGAGCGGCTACAGTGGCCTCACTGTGGCTGGACCGCGCGCTCATCGCGGTCGGCGTAGCACTAACTATCGCACTCTGCCTACTATATAATCTCGAACCAGCTCGGCTTAAACGTCGAGGGCTAGTCAACCCAATCACGATTGGGTTGACCATGGGACCGCTGCCAAGTCTCGTCTCCTACAGCGCTGTACGGCCCGACCTGACCGTGTCAGTGTGGCTGGTTTTCCTCGGGCTTGGGGCTTTGATCACCGGACGCGCCCTATGGTGGACAGTGCCGGACCAGATTGGTGATAAGGCAACAGGAATGACGACACCGACCATCCAATACGGTGCGTTTCAGGCGATCGTCATCGCCTGCATCGTGACCGTGGCCGGACTCGGCCTGCTCGGCTGGGGCCTATGGTCGCGTTATGGGCCGCTGTGGGCTTTGCTTGGAGTGGTCATAAATGTACCCTTTCTTCTCAGCAAGCTCGCGCTACTGCGCCGTTTGCCCGGCGATTCCTTACCGAATCATGCACAGATGCGTCGGCGAGACCTCTCCTTGGTCATGATCGCCGACATATTTTTGGTGTTACTCCCACTGGCGACCCAAGGAGCATGACGGGGTCACGGTTTTTGGCCAAGCCCACAACACGCCGGGAAATCTCTAGATCCGCGCTTAGGTCCTCGCCTGACTCCGGGCGCCACAATGGAACCGGAACAATACCTGGCTCCATGAGATCCAGTTGTTGAAGAATTCTACGACCTGTGTGGGATTACGGAAGGTCAACGGTGGAACCGGGATATCGTAATGATCGTTAAAGGTCGCCAGACCGGTTACGAGAGCCTCTCGGGAATATGATGCAACACATCGATCGCGAGCAAGGCGACCGGCGCACCCAGGTCAAGCAGCCCACATCGCCCGGCGGCATCGAACCATCGAACACCTGCTCAGGCTGGCGCAAGTCAGCGTGAAAAATAGCGACATCGTGCTTGCCAGCCAACAACTTATCGCTCTCCGCCACAACCCCCGGGTCTATATCTACATACACCACGCGACAACCAGGCTTGAGATCCTGCGCCACCTCATGCACGTTGCCCGCGGTAGGCAGGCCCGATCCGAGATCCAGGAACTGCCGCACGCCCACCCACCAGATACCGCACCACACAACCCAGTAACGCCGGTAGACGCGTACCACGTGCACCAGATGCGGTGCCCCCTGTACCGTGCCAGAACTCGTCACCCTTATGGTGACCTGGTGTTTCGTTGCATCCCTGTGATCATGACATGATCGCGGCTGTGCTGTTTCGACTGCTGTATCTGATCTTTGTCACAGTGTTCGGCTGGCTTGGGTTACTTGCCCGCAGCACCGCGGCCAAGGACATCGACATCGACATCGACATCCTGATCCTGCGTCACGAAGTCACGGTGCTGCGCCGTCAAGCCAACCGACCTCGACCCTCCTGGCCGGACCGGGCAATTTTGTTCGTCCTAGCCCGCCTGCTGCCCCATCGGCTGCGTCTGCACCGCATCGTCAGCCCAGCCACGCTGCTGGCCTGGCACCACCGCCTGATCACGAAGAAGTGGACCTACCCCAACCGGCCCGGCCGGCCCACCGATCAGTGACAAGATCCGCGACCTCGTGGTGCGTCTGGCGCAGGAGAATCCATCCCTGGGGACACCGACGCATCAAGGCGGACTCGCCGGACTCGGACACCGCCTCGGTGCGGGGACCATCCGCCGAATCCTCGCCACTGCCCGCCTCAGTCCCGCACCACACCGAGCAGACACCGACTGGCGGAGCTTCTTGCACACCCAAGCCGCCGGACTGCTCGCGGTCGACTTCCTCACCCTCGACACCATCACCCTGCGCCGACTCTACGTCCTGTTCGTCATGGAAGTCCGCACCCGACAAGTCCACCTCCTGGGCGTGACCGCCCACCCAACCGCAGCCTGGGCCACCCAAGCCGCCCGCAACCTCATGATGGACCTCGGCGAACGGATCACCCCCTTCCGCTTCCTGATCCGCGACCGGGACGCCAAGTTCACCGCCACCTTCGACGCCATCTTCGCCTCCGACGGCATCAAGGTGGTCAAGGTCCCTTCTCGAACGCCCCGCGCAAACTGCTATGCGGAACGGTTCGTTCACAGCGTCCGCGACGAGTGCACCGACAGGCTATTGATCTACCACGAGCGACACACCCGCACCGTCCTTCACCAGTATGTGCACCATTTCAATGACCACCGCCCGCACCAAAGCCTCAACCAACACCCACCACTGCACGACCCCACCACAGTGACTCTGCTCGACACCCCGATCCGGCGCCATCGCGTCCTCAGCGGAGTGATCAATGAATACCGACGAACTGCTTAGCTCGGCGGAGAAACACCTGGCCACAAGCCCTGCATCGAGTTTTGGCACGGTACAAGGTTCGCGTGGTGAGGAGATCCCGGCCCAGTGACTTGCGAATAGTTGAGCATATGCACGTGCAGTTGAGCGCGCGCATGTCTAAGACGTACGCAAATGCAGCTGCACCGGCCGATCAGCTGCGCAACCCATATGTTTCCGAATGTCGACGCTTCAATGTATATTTTCGCTCCATGCTCATGGGGCCGCCGCGGTTGACGGAGCGCTTCCCCGAACCGAGTGAGGCAATATTGCAGGAGCGTACGGATCCCAACCCACGGGCCCGTCAACACGCCAACCGCCCCGTGGTCGGCCTGACCGGCGCCCGATTCGGCGGCGCGGCAGGACGTCGCTGCCGGGCAACGGCCGACTCGCCAGAAACCGACGACGCCGTCGCGGCCAGTGATCACCGTGGAGACCAGGTCGCCGACTTGACCGGTGCCTGGTTCCCGGCTGTCTCGAGCCGTTGGCGAGACGCCGGTGGCGAGCGGCTACAGCAGTTCCGCCAGCGTCAGGAGCAGGACCCCGAGCAGCAGGCCGCGGAGGCCACTCGCGCGCAGCGCCCGGCCGGTCAGCGGCAGGCTGTCGCGCAGTCAGACATCGCAGCGCCGGTGTCCGAGCCCGACTGGGTCGGGCGGGCTGACTGGAGCACCCTGAGGAAGACGTCGAAGTTGGTGCGGCCCTACTCCTGGACCGGGGGACGGACCACATCGCCCGTCAACCTTGAGGTCGAGACCCTGGTCTCGGCGACCGGTCGCCCAGCCGAGCCCGCGTGCCCTCCAGAACACCGCACGATCCTCGGGCTTTGCGCCAACCCCTGCTCGGTTGCCGAGCTCGCCGCGTTGCTGAAGATGCCCCTGGGAGTGACCCGGGTACTGCTGGGGGACCTGGCCGCAGCAGGCAACGTCGCAGTACACCGCACGGTGAGTCCCGTTGACACCGCAGCTGACGTCGCCCTCATGCAGCGGGTGATCACCGGCCTACAACGACTCTGAGTGGACGTCGAGTTCGGCGCCGAGGGCTCCTCGCGTTCGGTCGCCCCGAGGCCCCGGCCTGACTACCCGTCGGACCCTCTTGTTCTCCGCTGGTTCCTTCTGCTTCTCCGTGCTGTATACAGCCAGTTCTCAGAAGCTCTCGGGATGTGGGCCATTCAAGCTCACGCTGAGGCTTACACTCAGTGCTGCCTTGATAACACTCTGCACAATTTAGGCCAGTTTATTGGAGTACTCAGGGACATCTGACGGATGGGGAATGATTCCAGGTGGCGCGGAAATATTACTCTTGGTACGTGGCGGGATGGCATTCCTCCTGATTGAGCACCTTCGGGCCTGGGTTTACCAACCCGGAAAACCCGCCAGATACCTCCCCCTTGGTCCGGCGACCCGCGCCGCAACGGGATGACTCACAGGTTCCGCGGAATCCCGATCCTGACGGCACGCAGTAGCCGGGGGAACTGTTTGCTAGTCAGCAGCGGCGGGCTGCACGAGAGCGCCACCGTGCGTGCACGGGCGATGTTGCAGGTGCAGTCTGGTGTCGCTAACGACTGGCGGTGGCCTGGCAATATCCGGGTAACGGGGGGGCAAGAAGGTCGACACCCGCGAGGTGTGGTTAAACATTACCGGTTCGGGTTTCGGCTGGACTACCCAGGTGACAGACACGGATTCCGGAGCAGCCCGGAAGTTGCCGCCGAACTCACCGCGTTCGGACAGCAACAGGCTATTGGACATCTCCGCCGACTGGCCTTGCCCCACCTGACGGGTGGTACCCCCCTGCTGGGTGGAAGGCGCCGGTGACTGGCCACCTCCACCCCAGGGGCGCGCGCGGGAGATCGCTGACCGGGAAGGCGGCTGGCTATGTGGACCAGGACACTGCTCCTGATCGCGCTGTTCGTCGTGGTGCTCCCGCGGGCGCTGCTGCTGGGTGTCCACCTCGGGGCGGCGTGGGTGCAGCAGGCAGTGCTGCCGTGAGCCGCATCGTGATCGCCCTCATCGCAGCGGTGCTCGCGGTGGCCGGCTGTGCCGGTGGCAACCCCGATGCTTTCCCTTCCGGCGTGCCAGCCGCTACGGCGCCGCTCACCGCGGAGAAGGTACCTCTCGCTTTACGGGCGCCTCTGGTGGTCTCCAGCTCTTGCTTTTCACGAAGGAGGCGTCACCGGGTCGCTACGTTTACGCCAAATACTAGCGACCATGCTGACGCTGACGAGGCGGATAATGGCCGTAGATGGCGTGTCGGGCTCGTAATACATCGGCTGCCGCATCGGCGAGGATAAGGATCAGCTCCATGAGATCATCCGGTTTCATATGGGTGCGCAGAAATAGTGCGACAGCAGCAGGGTCGTGGAGGAGAACGGACAGGCAGCGCGGTGGGGAACCGGCCTGGACCGTCACCGGATGCTCGGATGGCCATCCTGCGAGCACCTCGGCGTGATGATCGCGAGCGTCCTTGGCCGGCCTGCCGAACTCCGGCGGAGCCAGGGAGGCAAATGGGCTGGACAGGGCGCTAACCGGGGGTTGACGAGTCTGGGTGGCCAAGGTTTTCACCTGCCGTGGGATGGGAGTCATGCTCTTGGGCATCCCTGCAATCGCCCCTCGTCTGCAGAGTGTTACACGTCCATCGCGTGCCGTGACAGGTCGCGCGTCGGCTGCGGGGCGGCCGGCTCGCTGCCCCCACCCCGAGCCGATCACCGTCAGCTCCGGCCAGCCTCGGTGAGTGATCTGTTGGCCTGTCCGAGGGCCTGGCGTACTGGTCGCGCATGGAGGACACCAGGGGGAACTTCGGGACGATCACCGCGAAGGGACCGTCCACGGTGACGATCAGCGCGAGCGACGGGGCCTTTAAGACTTCTGGTTGCCACGTGTGGCAGAAGGTCGGTTGAAGCTCGGCTCCTCCTGCCGCAGGCTTGTCTGATGATCTCGGCCCGGCCGGGGGCACGGGCGGGCCGCACTAGATTCCCGGCTGGTCGCCGGTTGAGCCAGCCCATTCATGCTTCTGGTGGCCGGCGACTTGGCGGTCGGTCAGGTTTGGCGCCTGGTTCGATGACGTCTTCGATGTCTGAACTCTGACCGTTGGGTGCGCCAGGCTAGCCATCTACTGATGCGGTCATTCATTCGGCGGTACTGTGTGAGTATCGTCAAGGTGTATGGGGGCATCGGAGACCACTCAGCAGGACCTCTCGCTCGTGGTAGGCGCATTGGTGGCCGCCCTCCTGGTGGGCGCACCGCCAGCGGAGATCACGTCCATGGTGGACCGGCTGGAGGTAATTCTGGGTCAGGGGGGCGAAGTCCCCACGGCTGCGATCGTCGAGCTCCGCTCGGCGATCGAGTTGGCGCGTGGCGGGCAGCCCTGCCCCGCAGTCAGCGCGCTGCTCGCCGCCCGTGCTGAACTCGGCCGCCCGTGCTGAACGTGGCCGGTGTCGTGAGCGTTTCGGTCTGTTATGCAGTGGGTTAGCGTTCGGCTATGGCAATGATTGGTGAGGATCCCGATTCAGGCAGTCGCGGGAGGGAGCTGGTGATGAAGTGGTTCGAGGGGGATTCAGGCGGGGACAGTCCGCCTGAGTGGACCACCGCAGGAATTCGTGATTACTGGTTAGGCGGATCGCATCATACGGCGGTCGATCAGGAGGTCGGGAACCGCATTTTGGTGGGGGCGCCACATTTGCCGTATACGGCACGCGTGTATCGGGCGTTGTTGCGTCGGGTGGTGCGATATCTGGTCGGGGTGGGAGTGGGACAGTTCCTTGACCTTGGCTCAGGTCTTCCCACGGCTGGCAACGTGCACGACGTGGCGCAGGCTATCGACCCAGGATGTCGCGTGGTCTATGTGGACGTTGCTCAGCATATCGTGGCGGAAGGCCGCACTGTGCTGGCGAATAACGACAGCACAGCTATGGTGTGTGCTGACCTGCGCCAACCTGAGCAGGTGCTCGACGCCGCCCAGCGAACGGGGCTGCTCGACCCGGGTGCGCCGGTCGCCGTGCTCCTGATCGATGTGCTACATCACATTCCTGACACCGACAACCCCGTCCGGTTCATCCAGACCTATGTTGATGAGGTGTGTCCTGGCAGTTATGTGGCTGTCGCACAAAACAGCGATGGTGAGGCTCTTGTCAGTGGGCTGGCGATGTTTCATCGCTTATACCAGATACCAGTCCCGCCCCTGACTTTCCGTAACCTGGCACAGAGCGAGGATTTCTTTACGGGACTTGATCTCGTCAAACCCGGTATTGTTCCCGTACCGCTGTGGCGACCGGAACAAGATGAGGATGTGAACGCAGATCCCGAACACTTCTCGGCGTGGTGTGGACTTGGCCAAAAGCCATGACAACCTGGCACACGGGGCCTGTGGGATTCCAAAAGTCGGCTGCGCCTCCGACGTGGATGATCGGGGTTCTCGGCCGTCTGGGCATGATCGTGTGCTGTGTCGTTGCGTCTGCTCTATCTGATCTTCCTCCAGCTTCTGAGCCTGCTGTTTATTGCTCGGCCGCTCGTCGGCGTCTAAAGACATCGAACTGGCGCTGTTGCGTTAGCGGAAGGTGGGCACGCTCGACGGCCGTTTGTGCGATGTTCAGATGGCGGTAGCGAGTTCGGTGAAGGCTGCGGGGATCCGGTGGTTCGGGTGGAGGTCGACGGCGAGTTCGTAGTGGCCGCGGCGCAGGTTCTGGACGAACGCATGTCCTGTACTAATCACTCGGGCTGAGCGCAGTCGTTTGAGACCGCGCATCGGTCGCAGCCGGGATTTCAGGCGGTCGTGATCGACTTCGACTGCGTTGTTCGCGTACTGCTCGGTGACGTGGCAGGCCGAGGGCAACAGCTCATCGAGCACTCGCGGATACGCAGGAGCCCGGTCGGTGCTCACCTCGGTCGGTGGTGGACCGTGGTCGAGCGCCTGGGTGAAGAACCGGCGAGTGGCCTCTAGATCCCGTTTCTCGGAGGCGAGGACGTCGATGACCTGGCCGAACTGGTCGATCGCCCGGTACAGATAGACCCATCGTTCGGCCACTTTGACGTAAGTCTCGTCGACGAACCACCGATCGCCGGGGGCATGCCGGCAGGGTCGTGCTGCCTCGATCAGCAGCGGTATGAACCGTTACACCCACCGGTACACGGTCACGTGGGTCATGCCGTGTTCATACACTGCGGGGCATGAGCGGTACACAGCGTCGGCAGCGGGGCCGGACCCGGGGCCGCGGTCAGGCGCAGGGGTCCTCGGGGTGGGCGGGGGAACCGGCGGCGATTTATTGCCGGATCTCGAATGCTCGGGATGAGGATCAGACCGGGGTGGATCGTCAGGAGCGGTTGTGCCGTGAGGTGGCGCAGCGGTGGGGGTTGGTGATCGCCTCGGGTGCGGTGTTGGTGGACAACAACCGGTCGGCGTGGCAGCGGACTCGGAAGCGTCCGGGGTGGGATGCGTTGCTGGACGCGATCAAGGCGGGGCGCGTGCGGCATGTGATTGTGTATCACCCGGATCGGTTAATGCGCCAACCCCGGGACTTAGAAGAACTCCTCACGTTGTCCGAGGAGCATGACATCACGTTGCATGGCCAGGCGAACCGTCGTGATCTGTCCGACCCGGATGATCGGTTTTTCCTGCGGATCGAGGTGGCGCATGCCTGCCGCTCCTCGGATGACACCTCGCGGCGGTTGCGGGACGCGTTGGAGGACCGGGCCCGGGACGGGCGCCCGCACATGGCGGGCAAACGCGCGTATGGGTATGCCCGGGACGCGGTGAGCATCATCGAGGACGAAGCGGCGATTATCCGGGAGATCTACGCCCGGTGTCTGGAGGGGGCCAGCCCGGGTGAGATCGCCCGGGAACTCAACGAGCGAGGGGAGGTCACGGGCAGTGGGAAGCTGTGGCAGCCCTACGCGGTGCGCTCGGTGCTGGACTCCCGGCACGTGACCGGGATCCGGGTGTTTCGGGGTCAGGATGCCGGGGAGGGCGACTGGCCCGCGATCATCGACCGGGGCACCTGGA
>JBGSWT010000116.1:0-2179 GCA_041751815.1 Pseudonocardiaceae bacterium | reverse complement strand
CTCCCATCCTTCCGCGCGTCTCCGCGGTCAGACTGCCCCCAGCTTCATCAACCTGCTGCGACAGGCCAAAGGCGGGGATCTCTCATCCCCGCACGGAAATAGTGGCGCCTCGTGGCGCACGAGGGCGGCGTTGTAGCCGGTGCCGGTGCCGATCTCGAGCACGCGCATGCCGTCGGCGACGTCGAGCGCCTCGAGCATGCGGATCATCAGGTCGGGTTTGGTGGAACTGGAGACGGCCGCCTGCGTGCCCCGGTCGGCGAGATCCGCTACCTGCGTCACCAACGTCGTGCGTGAGTACACCAGCTCCAGCCAGCGTGTGATGCTGCACGGATCTGCGGGTTCCTGCAGGGCCCAGCTTCGTGAACGGCCATCCTGGTCATCGGTGTAGTAGCGCGGGACGAACACGTGACGTGGCACGTTCTCCACGGCCACCCGCCACTCCGGGGTGTGCATCTTCCCCGCAGCGCTGATGTCGTCGGCGAGTCGCTGTGCCAATCCTCGCCATGTCGACTCAGGTACTGCCGCAGTCACGCGGCGATCCCCTTGGCGAGAAATCGGGCGAGACTGTCGGTGATCGGGATTCCTGTCGCCCCTTCAAGGAACCCGTACTGCCCGCCCGGGTTGATCTCCAGGAACCAGAACACCTCCGAGTCGCTGTCGTTGCTCACCGACAGGTCGAACGCGCCGTAGACGAGGCCGAGCTCATTCATGATCGACCGCAGCGAGTTCACCACTGCTTGAGGCAAGTCGATCACTTCGTAGGACAACGCCGAGTAGTCAGAGCGCCAATCGACCCGTGCGGGCTCGGAACCAGCATGGATAACAACGGCGAACACCTCGTCACCGACAAGGATGGCGCGACAATCCCACGTCTTCTCCACCCAATCCTGAATCAGGTGCGCAGTAACGTCGATTCCACGCAGGTCGCCGAGGTCGTCGGGGGTCAGCTTCCGTGTCCACCCCATCTTGTACGTGTCGTCCTCATACAGCAGGTTCGCGGTCAACGGCTTGATCACGACGCCGTTCCGGGACCGTTCGGCGAATCGCTTAACTGCCTCCGGATCGTTGGTGACGAGGGATCGAGGGACCGCCATCCCGCAGCGCGCCGCGGTTGCCCACTGCAACGGCCGGTACACCGCGGTAGCCGCGAGGTCGGGACGGTTCCACCCATAAAACATCAGGCAGAGCGAGCAGTGCGCCGCACACTCCGATCTTCGCCTCGCGCCGCGCGTAGTCCCGTTCGGCCGCCGACATCGTATCCGGAAATACATACGTCGATGGCGTGCGAACCCATACGGAACGGATGCTGGCGAGATCGACCTCGTGGTACGTCGTGCGCAGGGTCCCGCCGCAACTGCCATCCTGAAACTCCGCGTCGAGGATCATGGTCTGCGGGAACCACGACGTGTCGACGCGCATCACCGGCACCCTCAGCTCGTTCAGTGCGGTGATCACACCGTCGGCGGTGCGGTCCGTCTCGGCGGCAAGTACGAGAACGGTCATCGGCTCAGTCGTCGTCCGGGACGGTTTCCCAGTGGTAATCCTTGGCCGGACCTTCGTCGCCGTCCTTGTTCTCTCGGGTCGTCCAGTCCAACTTGCACAACGGGGGGCGCGGTTCGCCTGTCACGACATCGACCGCGATCTGTCGCTCGGGACAGTAACGGTAGGATGTGGGAGGTTTCGGTACGCCGATGTCAACGAGCCATCGCAGCGAAAACGGGCGGACGGTTGGCTCGGACGGTGGTTCGCTGGCGCTCGGTGTCGCGAAGTCGCAACTGTTGAGTGGGAACTGTCCCGAGATCGATACGAGCGGGTCGTTCAGATACCTTGGCCCGGACAAGTTTCCGCCTTTCATGGGTTGCTGGCGCTATGACAGAATCGATGGTCACGGGCCCGCGGCACGTGCGATGCCGACCGGTCGGGCTTCGGCGTGCGTCCACCGCCGCACGAACCGCGGTGCGTGGCCAGGGCGTGGTTCGTGCGCTCGTCACCGGCCGGGTCAGTACTGCTGCCACGCGTCACGTCCACACCGCCCCCTCGATCAGGTCGACCCATGGTAGCGCCACGACCACGTCTAGTTAAACAATGCGCGACCACGTGTACCGCCGCACTACCACCTCCGAACCGACCGCAGACAGCCCAGGGCTGCTGTGACCAGCTCGGTCAGGGCGAGCTGGTC
>JBGSWT010000115.1:0-2160 GCA_041751815.1 Pseudonocardiaceae bacterium | reverse complement strand
TCGCCGCAGCCGGTGCCGCGGTAGCAGGCAGACCACGACCCGGGCCCGCGGACAGCCGTCCGCGTGGGTAGGTCCCGCTCGCCCGGTGCCGCCTGCCGAGCGCGGCCACGGCTCCCGTGGATACCTGGCATCAACGCTGCTCAGACGGCATACTCGAGGACATGGCCGAGTTCCGAGCAGCGTCGCACGTAGACTTCCGCTCGCGCCGGTTTCGTGCCTCGGCGACCATCTTGGTGACCGTGGGGGTCGAGTCGTCACCGCCCCCGAGGACACCGATTCGGCGCCGCTCCGGTGAGAGCAGCTGGGTGCCCCTCGGGCTCACCGATCCGAACATCACGTGGGATGTCCTGCCGGAGCGCATCCGACCGGAGGACTGGACCACCGAGAAGGCTGACCCGTCCGTCCCGGGCTCGGTGCTGGCCGCAGAGGCCGAGCGGCGTCCGGAGGGCTACTACCTCGCCTGGGGTTGATCAGGGCCTCATCGATGGGCCCAAGTTCGCCCGGGGGCCACCGGAACGCACACTCATCGCACGCCCTGGCTCCGCTCTGTCCCTCTAATGGCCGCTGTGCTCGTCGCGGTGGTCGTGTCCGAGGTGTCAGTGGATCTCGATCGAGGGAGCATCGACGGGTTCGACCACTGGGTACGATAGTATTCTGCAGTTCGCTGACCTGTGCGAGATACCGGCAAGCATGCAGGGAGGGTCGACGCGTGATCAGGAAGCTGCGCCTCAAGAACTTCAAGAGCTTTCGCGACTCCACGGTGCAGTTCGGTCCCGTCTCGATCGTCCTTGGTGTCAACGGTGCAGGCAAGTCGAACCTCTTCGATGCGCTTCGTTTCTTGAAGGCGATCGGAGATGGCCTGACCGTCCGGGAAGCAATTGATGGACATATCTCTTCCGGCGCTTCGATCACTACTGTCGCTGGCGTGCGAGGCGGGGCGTCCGCCGCCACTCACTTCTTCTCCGAGTCGAATGTTTTTTGCCTGGAGGTAGAGTTTACGGTTGCCGGCGACGTGATCGAGTACTCAGTCGAGGTGGACGCCGTAAGGCGGGTTGTTCGCCATGAGCAGCTTACGTCTCGAGAGCACCCGGGACAGTACGTTTTCAGCACTCAGCCGGAGACCGATCCCCTGGAACAGGGTCTGGACTCCCCTGTCGTCACCGCTCGGTTCTACAAGGAGACACGGGGCAGGAATCCTCGCCGTGATTTCTCTCCAAACGAGTTCATTATTTCACAGTTTGTGAGCCGTAAGGCCGAGAGTCGACTCAACGAGCTGGTTGCGGACACGGCCCGTGAGGAACTTGCGTCACTCCGACCGCTTGAGTTGCGCCCTGAGGTGCTTCGGCAGTATTCGGCGCTCGGGTGGACGGAGCTGGGGGAACATGGCGAGAACTTTGCTGCTGTAGTTCAGCAGCTGAACAGCGACGCGCGTCCCGCACACCCCATCCGCGTCCAACAACGAAAGCCTGACGGCGAATTAGAGGTTATTCGCAGGGATCAGGACGCCGTCGAGCGTCTTGAGGCGATCAAGATGTGGTTGGCGGAGCTGACGCCGCGGCCCATCGTGGAAATTGGCACGGAGTCGGCGCCTACCGGCGAAGTGATCTTCGCCGTCACAGAAGAGCCGTACCGGGAGGTCGTGACGGCACCGTCGCTTTCCGACGGAACGTTGAGGTTCGCCGCTCTTGCGCTCGCGACAGTGGGCTCCACCGGTCGTCAGACCCTCCTGGTCGAGGAGCTGGAGAACGGGATAAACCCTGCTCGACTTGCATTACTGATCCAAATGATAGAACAGGCCGCCAGCCCCGATGGTGACGTTCAGGTAATCGCCTCCACGCACTCACCCGCCATTCTCGAGTACGCGAGCGAGTCCACCATAGAGGCGTCGATCGTGATGGGCTGGAACTACGACAAGGTCGCTTCGATGCCAGCGAGACTCAGCAAGCTGCCAAATTTGAAAAATGCGTTAAAAGGAAGTTCGCTCGGCGAGTTGCAAAGCGAAGGTTGGCTTCAGTTGGCAGCCGAGGCGTAGCCGCAAGAGATGAGCCTCCGGGTGGCCGTTGCCTGTGAAGATCACACGCATGATCAGTACGTCGTCAGACCCGTGGTCGAGACGCTGCTCAGCGCGGCCGGCTTTCCACGCGCCCAAGTCCGAGTGAT
>JBGSWT010000114.1:0-5053 GCA_041751815.1 Pseudonocardiaceae bacterium | reverse complement strand
GACCACGTGCCCATCAGCCAAAATTGCAGCCACCCTGGACAAGCCGCTTAAGCCGCCCACGGCCCCGACAGGCATCACCGAGCGTGACCATCGGGTGAAGCCAGGCCCGCTACCCGAAACCGCTCATCTCCCTGGCATTGGCCCCAGCCCTGCGGTTCGGCGACCCTCGGGCCCAAGCCCTGGCCGGCGCCCTCGCCGTCACCCTGCACGCCGTCACCGGCATCACCAACAGGAGCCTTCGCGCCTTGATGACCGGCCTGCTCGGCGAGGGATACAGCATGAACCGCGCCAGCTACGACCTCACCCGGCTACGCCGCAACGGCCTGATCACCCGCATCGACGGCCGCAACCTCTACCGGCTCACCGACGACGGCCTGGCCTTCGCGATCTTCTACACCAAGGTCCACAACCGGGTGCTCAGACCGCTCCTGGCCACCGACCGGCCACAAGCCCCACCGGAGCTCCGCGCAGCCATGCGCACTATCGACGCCCACATCGACGCCCGCCTCGCCGAGGCGCGGCTACCATCGGCGGCCGCCTGAAACTCTGACCAAGTGCCAAAGACCTAGCGACCAAGGATCACTAGCATCTCAAAACTACCCAGCCGCTCGCGCTAATTGACACTCAGCTTTAGAGATCTACGACGAACTCGGACACGCCAACGCCGACTCATTACGCGCGCAGATAGCTGACCTGGCGCATGGCCATGTGTCCACTAGTGTATTCCCGTCTCGGAGATAACTAAAGTCCAGGAACTAAACAGGCGTTTGCTTGGTTTCGTGTCGGTTCGGACGAGATTATTGGCGTGGACGGTTTCCGACGATTTCGCATGTTTTTTCCCAGCATTGCGGGCAGGTGGGCCAGAGCCATTCCGGTTTTCCGTCGGGACCGCGGGGGTGGGTGACATCGCACAAGCACCACATAGGGGTGCCTAATAACGGAACACTAAACTCCTGCCGGTCAATGGCATGCCGCTGCCCGGCAAGAGGAAACCAGACAAACGGGTGCGATTGGGGGTATGGTGTGGGCTCATACGGCAACTGAGACACCCCTTTGCATCCATCTGGACATCAGTAATTACCGCTCGTCCCGTGAATCCACAGATGGTGCAGACCGGTTGGCGGGTGCCGTGAGGAGGTGGCGTGGTGATGGGTGGAGAAAGAAACTCAACGCCGCGTGCACTGAGCACTCGGTGCGGCGCGGCCACGGACGCCACCATCGGCGGCCGATACTCCAACACAGTTCACATCGGCCGTGACCGTCTACGATATGCCGCTGATGCACATGCGATAGGGCACCCAAGACGCGCACTAAACGTTCACACGTCGCGCGATCAGGAACCGCTTCACTGGAGCTCCGTCCCCGTGACCGGACTCGCAGTCGCGCTTTGGGTCAGCTCATACTCGTGACGGTACTCATCGCTCAAGGTGACGCCGATCAAGCCTGTGCGCTAGCACAAGATGTTCTCGACTCCACCCAGTCTTTAGGCTCGTACGTGGTAATACAGCAGTTACGTGGCCTTGAAGAGCTTCTTGCGCCACACCAAACGAACAAGGCGGTAGCTGAGTTCTTGGCATGCCTTGACCAGGTGCTACGTGAACGATTGTGCCTCTATCAGTGGCTATCCAAAGACGAGCGTCGGCGTGACTCTGATTTTCGGGAGGGCGGGTGAACTCAGAGGCGCCACTGTATGAGAGCGACCCGCAGGCATGGCGAGCGCATCTGGCCGAAGGTAACGCCAACCAACCACGCAAGCGGGTCAGCGCAGATGCGATTATTCGTGATATCCACGGTCGCTTGTTACTGGTCGACCCCAAATACAAACCCGACTGGGACACACCAGGGGGCATGGCCGAAGCCAACGAGCCACCCCACCTCGCTGTGCAACGAGAACTACAAGAAGAACTCGGCCTCGACCTTCACGTAAAGCGGCTCTTATGCGTTGACTGGATAGCACCACATGAACCATGGGACGATCTCATCGTCTTCATATTCGACGCAGACACACTCACCGAGGCTTATGCAAAACTCTCCTTGAAGAAGTACAGGCCGACAGCGGCCCGGAATGAGGATGAGAAGGTCTTCAGTGGCCTTCTGTAGTCGGTGAAAAGAATCCGCCATGTCTTCAGGTTGGCGACGGCTCGCTCCACGGGCGCACGCAGAGAGCTGATCTGGCTATTGTAGTCATGTTCGCGCATGTACAGGTCGCGGTCTTTCGGCTTGCGAACCGGCGTGATGATGTAGTCAGTTCCGATGAACCCCTTGTCGCCGATCACATCGCCTGCCAGCTTGAGGATCATCTCGCATTCCGACCCTGCCAGCTTGGCCATGTCGTGCTGATTGCCAGCAACCGGCTCGGATACGAAGGTGACCCGGCCGGCGAGATTCGTGATGATCAATGACCCGTGACCTGTTGTCTTGTACTTCCCAGCCCACAGCTCGCGCTCGCCAGCCCACGACCAGCACGGCCACAAGGTCCCGTCTACCAGGGCGATCGCGCCCCTGGTGGCCTCCGCTGCCTCCTGCGCAGAGGGCCTGAACTCCGTGGTTGCCTGATCGATGAGTGGCGTCAGGACGGTGATGTACCGCGAGATCGTGGACTGGTCCACATCGAAGATCTCCGCCCACACCTGCTCGATGATGTTATTGCGCACGTATCCACTGGTGACGATCAGTGCCTCGCGCAAGGTGAGTTCCCTGGGACGGCCATTGCCCTGATCCCATGGTTTCTTGAGCAGTTCGCCGACCCTCTGCTCCAGTTCGTCAAGTTGCTCAGCGTCCAGTCCTGACATACGATCGAACCGCAACGGCTTCTCCATCGTGAGAGGTTAGGTTGGTTACCTCCTTTCTATCGGCCGGAGAAGCCGTTGTCTATTACTTGATGCGGCGTGTCGCCAGCTTTCGTAACAACGACCGCTGGCTAGTTTAGACTGGGGTTTTGCATAAGCCTCACCGAACAACAAGTATCGACACTTCGACCAGCAGACAACGAACTAGCCGCATTCGAATTCTGCACCCAGGAGCAAGCCGTCCAACGCCTCCGCCCCTACGTCTGGCAACGAACCCAAACCGCCCTCCACGCACTCACAACCGGAATCACCCAATACCTCAACAACGGCTCAGCGGTGTTGGCATAGGCCCTTCTCCCCATCATTACGCGCGTCCGAGCGCTAACAGGTTTCGTCCCATCCCGACGACGCATGCCCTTGTCGGCTTCCGGTGGGACTGTAAGATCAACGGTGTAACTCCTGAGACTGGAGAGGCACCTGTGACTGGTGTGATGATGGATGTGTCAGCCGAGCCAGGAGATGGCTTGGACGAGCAGCTGGTACGGCAGCTGGCTGCGCGGGCCCGGGCCGAGGGCCTGAAGCTGACCGGGGCGGGCGGCCTGCTGGGCCGGTTGACCAAGGTGGTGGTCGAATCCGCCCTGGAAGGCGAGATGGACGATCATGTTGGTTACGGCAAGCATGATCCGGCCGGCCGGAATGGCGGGAATTCGCGGAATGGGACGCGGCCCAAGACGCTGGTGACCGAGGCCGGGCCGGTGGAGATCGAGGTACCGCGGGGTCGGGAGTCGGCGTTTGAGCCGGTGATCGTGGCGAAGCGCCAGCGGCGGTTGTCCGGAATCGATGATCTGGTGATCTCGCTGTCGGCGAAGGGGCTGACGCACGGTGAGATCTGTGCGCACTTGGCGGAGATCTACGGTGCGGAGGTGTCGAAACAGACCATTTCGACCATTACTGACCGGGTGATGGAGGGGATGGCCGCCTGGCAGAACCGGCCGCTGGATCCGGTGTATCCGGTGTATCCGGTGATCTTCATTGATTGCGTGAACGTGAAGATCCGGGAGGGCAACGTGGCGAACCGGCCGATCTACGTCGCGCTCGCGGTCACGGTTGAGGGGCACCGTGACATCCTGGGGCTCTGGGCTGGTGAGCACGGTGACGGGGAGGGCGCGAAGTACTGGATGCGGGTGTTATCGGAGATCAAGAACCGGGGCACCCAGGACTGCCTGATCGTGGTGTGCGACGGGCTGAAGGGCTTGCCCGAGGCGATCGCGGCCGTCTGGCCCCAGACGATCGTGCAAACATGTATTGTGCATTTGTTGCGCAATTCGTTCAAGTATGCCTCGAAGAAGGATTGGGCGGCGGTCGCCCATGATCTCAAGCCGGTGTACACCGCTGCGTCCGAGTCCGCTGCGTTGGACGCTTTTGCCGAGTTCAGCGAGAAGTGGGAGAAGAAGTATCCCGCGATCATCCGGCTCTGGACGGCCGCGTGGGCCGAGTTCGTTCCCTTCCTTCAATTTGACCGGGAAATCCGCACGATCATCTGCACCACGAACGCGATCGAGTCGATCAACGCCCGGATCCGGCGTGCGGTCAACGCCCGGGGGCACTTCCCGACCGAGGCGGCCGCACTGAAATGCGTCTACCTCGCGATCATGAGCCTGGACCCCACCGGCAAGGGACAGCGACGCTGGTCCAACCGATGGAAAGCCGCGCTCAACGCCTTCGAGATCACCTTCGACGGACGCCTGTCCGCCGTACGGAAGTAACACCCCACAAGATCCAGTTACACCGTTAACTTGACAGACCCCTTCCGGTTCTCGAGGACGTCGGCGTGCAGCTCCACGTCGGATCCGTCGGAGGACGGGAAGTAGTGCTGGGTCCACGCCGCTCCTCGGGCACGCGGTCGTTCTCGGCATGGGTGACCGGGGTGTCCGCGGTGGCGACCGCCGCGTCGGCAGTCTGCGGTGTGGGCGAGCAGCCGGTCAGAGCGCAGCCGAGTACCAGCACGAGCAGTGTGCTGACCGCGGCGAACAGGGGCGTCGTGTCATCGGTCTCTCCGGGGCTCGGCAAGGGCGTTCTGGCGGACCGCGGTCACATCGGACTCGCGGGACCGACGACGATCTGGGGCCAGGCCGGCTGCGTGCCGGTCCCGGGGCGCGTCGCGTCGGTCACGGCGATCCAGCGGTTCACGAGGTGGCTCCTTCGATCAGGTTGGGGCGCCGGTGGGTCCGTGCGATCGCGGCGTGCACGGCGGGGAGGCGCCC
>JBGSWT010000113.1:0-2279 GCA_041751815.1 Pseudonocardiaceae bacterium | reverse complement strand
ACGCAGACCGCCCCGGCCGAACAGGCCCGGTTCGCCGAGCTGCTGCGCCCGGCGTTGGGCGGCCCCGTACAGGTCGTGGCCACGTTGCGACCGGAGTTCCTCGACCAGGTGGACCAGATGCTGGCCAGCTCCGAACTGGCTGCGCAGCCGACACGCCCCTTCACACTGCGGCCGCTGCGGCGTGCGGCACTGCGCGACGTGATCGAAGGACCAGCACGGCTGGCAGGCATCGAGGTGGACGCCGACCTGGTGGCTCGGCTGGTCGCCGACACCGACACCGGAGAAGCACTTCCCCTGCTGGCGTACACCCTGGCCCAGCTCGCCGAGGGCATCGAACGCGGCGGCCGGTTGCGTACCACCCGCTACGAGGAGCTCGGCGGTGTACAAGGCACGCTGACCAGCCAGGCCGACGCGGCCCTCGCCGAAGCGATGACTGTCGCCGGCCGCAGCGGGGATCAGGTGATTGCAGAACTGCTGCGGCTGGTCACCGTCGACGAGCAGGGCCGGCCCACCCGATGGCGAGTCAACCGGGACGAGCTCTCGAAGACCGCCGCCGCCGAGCTGGACAAGTTCGTCACCCGCCGGTTGCTCATCACTGATGCCGACAACGGCGACGTGGTCATCGGGGTCGCCCACGAAGCGTTCCTGTCCGCATGGCCTCCACTGGCCGAAGCAGTCACCGCCGCGTCGTCAGCACTGCACGCCCGCCGCGGGATCGAGCAGGCCGCCACCGAATGGATCGACGACGAGCGCCAGCCCTCCCGGTTGTGGGAACGCGGGCAGCTCGCCGCAGCACTCGCCGACACCGCCGCCCGCATCCAACCCGACACCCCACCCCACGCGGCGGCCGATGCGCTGCCCGCGCCGAAGCAGCGGCTGCCACGATGGTGGCCACGACAGCACCGCGTGCTGGTCACCGAACGAGTTCAACTCCAGCCGCAGGCTCGCGAGTTCCTCCTAGCCAGTATCCGACGCGATCGCTACCGACGCGGACGCAGCACCACCATCCTGTCGATGCTGCTGATCCTCGCCCTGGTGGCAGCCGGTGTCGCCATCGGCCAACAGCGGACGGCGGAGGATCAGCAACGACTCGCGACAGCCCGACAGCTCGTCACACAGGCAGACATTAAACGAGACAGCGACCGACGCACGGCGCTGCGCCTCAACATCGCCGCTCAGGCCATCTATCCCAATCCGGAAACCCTGTCCAGCCTTGTTCACACCCTCACAACAACCCGTACTCTCCGCAGCCTTGTCGGCCAAACCGACTGGGCGGAAGTGGTGGCGTTCGCCCCCGACGAACACATTCTGGCCACCGCCAACGACGAAGTAGTCAGTTTGTGGGACCTCACCGACCCCAACCAACCCAGCCTCTATAGCATGGCCACCGGCCACACCAGCCCGGTGAACTCGGTGGCATTCGCCCCCGACGGACACACCCTGGCCACCGCCAGCGACGACACAACCGTGCGGCTGTGGGACATCACCATCCTCACCCAACCCCAACCCCGCGGAGCACCCCTCACCGGCCACACCGGCCCAGTCAACTCAGTGGCATTCGCCCCCGACGGACACACCCTGGCCACCGCCAGCGACGACAACACAACCCGCCTCTGGGACCTCACCGGACTCAACTACATCCGAGAGCATGCGAAGGAACACGCCTGTTCAATCATCGGACGTGGACTCAACAAGTATGAATGGAAACGCTACATTCAGGTGCTGGAGTACGAGAACACCTGCGCCTCGTAGAACAGAAATGAGCTGGTACACCCCATCACACCGCTCGACAGCGACGATTGGCATCCCACTCGGCATCGAGCCCTCACTCCTCCACGCTCGATCGCGTTATGGTGGTCAGGCTGATACTGTACGGAGTGTGGACGTCCGGGTGGTCGAACTCGTAGGTGGAGCGTTCCGCTCCGTTGACAGGTGACCATTGCGGCTGCTGACGCTGCTTTTGAACCACCTGCTTCGGTGCGACGATGCCGCTCGACGCCCGGACAGCGTGGTGATCAGCCGATCGTCCTGACGCGGTCGGTCACCAGCCGCAGTGAGGCCGCCGCGCTGACCCGTAACGGCGACCGGGTCGGCCGCGAATGCTACGTGAGCAGGCTGTCCGACAGCTCCGCACGCGACGAACGTCCCGCCGGTGACTCACGGCACCCGTGCCGGGTCGTTGGGGAGCATGTCGCCGGCCAGGACCATTAACGATCACTACCAGCAAGCGGGGGTGCTGTGGCCAGGGTCTTCATCAGTCATGCCGGCAACGACACCGG
>JBGSWT010000112.1:0-6200 GCA_041751815.1 Pseudonocardiaceae bacterium | reverse complement strand
GAGCCGGTCCAAGCCGCCTGGCGCGACGTCACCACCGTGCCGAACCTCGCGGCGCACGCCCGCATGGCCCTCACCGGCTGGAACCGACCGCAAGCATCGAGCCCCGAGGACTGGGCCTGGCTCGCGGTCGAGTACGCCGTGGCCGCCCTCACCACCTCCGGACCCGACGAGGCACTGTCCTGCATCGACGAGCGGATAGCCGGCCAGGACCTCGGCTCCCGGATGCAGGCAATCCGGCGCGCCAACCACCCGGACACCGCCGCCCTGGCCGAAGCGCTGACCACTTTCGTCGCGTCAGGAGCCAAGCCGACCTCGTCGCAGGTCTATCAGCTCAAGGTCTCACTCAAGCGAATGCGGAACCCGATCTGGCGCCGAGTGCTGGTACCCGCCACCGCCCGCCTCGGCCTGTTCCACGAGGTGATCCAGATCGTGATGAACTGGGACGGCGACCATCTCCATGCCTTCTACGTGGGCAACGATCACTACGGCGACCCCTTCTCCAGCCCCGATCTCCACGACGAAGAGAGCCTGAGGCTCAGCGGCGCGTTCACCCCATCCAGCAAGACGATCACCTACCTCTACGACTTCGGTGCCAGCTGGTATCACGACATCACTTTCGAGAGGGTGCTCGATCTCGACGTCGACGCCACCTACCCGGTCTGTGTCACCGGCAGGGGCGACTTCCCCATCGAGTACTGGACCGACGAGGACGACGACCAGAAACCCATCCCCTTCGATCAAGACAAAGTCAACAGCCGCCTGGCCGAGCTGGCACGCGCCTCGGATTGAGCAGGCCGTCACCACCGGCACGCCGCCCCTGCGTAGTGATCTACGCCCCGGGCAATGACTCGAAGTCGCCCCATGGTGCAGTGTCCGGCACCTGTTGACGATAAGTTCACGTGTGGAGCTGTGCGACGTCGCGCTTGCGCGACGGTCAGACCTGCGCCTACAGCAGCTTAATCTTCTCGCCCACCGATGCCCTCGCGTCACGGGGTGCAGGGCTGCGATCAAGGCGGAACCCACCGCCCTCGCTCGGCGAGCTGCGCAGCCGTCGGGACGCCATCCTGGAGATCGCCCGACGTCACGGCGCTGTCGACATTCGCATATTCGGATCCGTGGCCCGCGGTGACGCCGACAGCGACGTCGACCTGCTGGTCGAACTGGAACCCGGTCGCAGCCTGTTCGACCTCGGCGGGCTCCTGATGGATCTCCGTGACTTCTTCGGAGGCCCAGTTGACGTGGTCACGCCGGCCGCGCTGCAGGAGCGGGTTCGCAGCACAGTGATGCGTGAAGCAATACCGCTGTGAAAGCTGACCTCGACCGCCTAGCCGACGTGCTGGAAGCCATCGAACGCATCGAACGCCACACGAGCGCCGGTCGTGAGATCTTCAACGCCGATGAGCTCGTCCAGGTCTGGGTTGTCCGGCATCTCCAGATCAGCGGTGAGGCTGTCGGCCACCTGTCGCAGGAACTCCAAACGCGGTACCCCGACGTGCCGTGGCGCAGCATCATCGGTATGCGCCACGTTCTCGTCCACGGATACTTCGAGGTCCGGACGCGACCCTGGCCGACGCCGTCACCGCGGGCGGGCGGATCCGCGAGCGAGTGATCGCCGGGCTGCTGCGGCTGGTCACTGTCGACGAGCAGGGCCGTCCCACCCGCTGGCGAGTCAACCGCGACGAACTGCCCGATCACATGGTCGCCGAACTGAACGCTTTCATCGCGCGGCGACTGCTGACCACCGACAACGGCACCGTGGTGATCGGCGTCGCCCACGAGAAGTTTCTCTCCGCCTGGCCCGGGCACACGCTGGCCACCGGCGGCGTCGACACGATCCTGTGGGATGTGACTAGTCAAGGCCCGCCCCGCCGTCTCGGCCTACTCCTGCCCAGCAACCCACTCAGCGGCAACCCCACCGCGCTCCACGGCAACCCCAACGCGCTGTCCGTGGCGTTCTCCCCCGACGGACGCACCGTGGCCGTCAGCGCCGGAAACGGCACCGTAGACCTGTGGGACCTCGCTGACCTCGACCAGGTCCGGGACCACGCGGTACAGCGCGCCTGCTCCGTCACTCATGGCGGCTTGGATCGTGATGAATGGGACCGCCGTATCCCGGACCTGCCCTACCAGGACAGCTGCCCACCTGACGGTGGCTGACCGCAGGCTGCCACCGCGGTAGGGGGGACAACTCAGGCTCATCTGCCCGGCCGAGCACGCAGCGCGACCCGGACGCCAGCCGGGCCACCTCATCGGACCAGCGTGCGGGTGACACAAGCCGACCTCCACCATCGCCGCCAGCAGCTGGCCTGCTCACGAGACAGTTGCCGGGCTCGGGCACACAGCCCCCGAAGCCGTCGCCGGAAGGCCCCAGGGCAAGGTTTTCGACGGGCGAGCGATGAGTGTGCGCCTCGACAGTCGTCATACCGGTAATGGCCACGGTCGGCAGGTCGATCGGAAGGGAGCACAGATGAGCGGGGTACGGGTACTGGTTGGAACCCGCAAGGGCGCGTTCGTCCTGACGGCGGACGGCAACCGCAAGCGGTGGAACGTCAGTGGGCCGCTTTTCCCTGGTTGGGAGATCTACCACCTCACGGGATCGCCCGCTGAACCTGATCGGCTGTACGCGTCGCAGTCCAGCGGTTGGTTCGGGCAGCTGATCCAGCGCTCCGACGACGGCGGCACGACGTGGCAGCCGATGGGCAACCAGTTCGCCTACGACGGCGTCCCCGGCACTCACCAGTGGTACGACGGCACGCCACATCCCTGGGAGTTCGCCCGAGTCTGGCATCTCGAACCATCGCTGACCGATCCGGACACCGTCTACGCCGGGGTGGAGGACGCGGCCCTGTTCCGCTCGCACGATGGCGGGCAGAACTGGCAGGAGCTGTCCGGACTGCGCGGCCACGACTCAGGGTCCTCGTGGCAGCCGGGTGCCGGCGGGATGTGCTTGCACACGATCGTTCAGCATCCCAGCGACCCCGCGCGGATCTTCGTCGCCATCTCCGCTGCGGGCGTGTTCCGCACCGACGACGCCGGCAAGACGTGGCGCCCGACCAACCGCGGCCTGCACTCCGAAGGCATCCCGGATCCGGCTGCCGAGGTCGGCCACTGCGTGCACCGCCTCGCGATGCACCCCTCGCGCCCGGACGTGCTGTTCATGCAGAAGCACTGGGACGTCATGCGCAGCGACGACGCCGGTGAGTCGTGGTACGAGATCAGCGGTGATTTGCCGACCGACTTCGGGTTCCCGATCGACGTGCACGCGCACGAACCGAACACCATCTATGTCGTTCCGATCAAGAGCGACTCGGAGCATTACGTGCCCGACGGGAAGCTGCGCGTCTACCGCAGCCGGACCGGCGGAAACGAGTGGGAAGCGCTGACGAACGGTCTGCCGCAACGCGATTGCTACGTCAACGTGTTGCGTGACGCGATGGCCGTCGACTCACTCGATTCGTGCGGGGTGTACTTCGGTACCACCGGTGGGCAGGTATACGCGTCGACCGACGCCGGGGACAACTGGGCTCCCATTGTCAGAGATCTTCCTTCCGTGCTGTCCATCGAAGTCCAGACCTTGCCATGATCCGCGTTCGACTCCCGGTGCATCTGCGGACGCTCGCACACGTCGACGGTGAGGTGCATCTTCACGTTGCGGGCCAGGCAACGCAGCGCGCGGTCCTCGACGCGCTCGAGGCCCACTATCCGATGCTGCGCGGGACGATCCGCGACCACGTCACCGGACAGCGGCGAGCGTTCGTGAGGTTCTTCGCCTGCGAGCAGGACCTGTCCCACGAACCGCCGGACACCCCGCGGCCCGGCGCGGTCGCGACCGGGACCGAGCCATTTCTGATCGTGGGTGCCATGGCGGGTGGTTAGTGTCGCGGTGGGGCACATCCGATGCGAACTCACGCCCCTGGGATCGGGGTTCGCAACAGGTAGAGGACGTCCTCGCGGACCGGGCGGAAGCCAAGCCGCGCAGCAACGCCGAGGCTGCCGGTGTTGTCGGGAGAAGTGGTCCAACTAGCCCGCCGTCCCCGAGCTTGAACGTCGGTGATCACTCCAGCGGCGCACGCGGCGGACAGGCCCTGGCGCCGGAATGCCTGCTCGGTGACCACGCCCACGTCCTCGTAGTGCTCGCCCAGGTAGAACGGCACTGCCACCGAAACCAGCCGGCCCGTCACGAAGGCGCCCCACGCCAGTTCGCTCCTTGCCAGCTCCACGGGCCCGCCAAGCGTCGCGGCGACCCAGTGGATGTCCTCGGAAAGGCCGACGACAGCCTCGGTGTCAGCTGCTGCCAGGCGGCGTACGGTCGCGGCCGGCTGCGGTAGGCGGGGAGTAGCACCGGCGAGCTCGGAGATCACTCGATCCCAGACATACAGGCCGGGGTCCAGCTCGTGGAGCACGGCCACAAAGGACTCGGGGGCCTCGACGAATCCGGTCATCGGCTCGTCCAGGTCGCTCAGGTAGCCCGGATCACCCCGCAGGCTGACATTGCCTGCGACCTCCGCCAGCACCGTGCGTGGGCTGGGCCACCGATCCACCAGGCAACGGCCGCGACCGGTGCGCATGATGTGCGACCACACCAGCGGGCCCGGCCGTTCCGGCTCGAACCACCGCCGCAGCTGCTCGTGATCTTGACGCGCGAGCAGCAGCACACAGGGAAGGCAACCAGTCCGCAGCGTGCGGGGCAACTCAGGAACAGCGCCGCGACGGGCGCCGACCAGACGGAGCACTCGCGTGGGCCAAGATCGTGATGCCGGCCGGCATCCCAGCGCTCGCGAGGTTGATCATTCCTGGTCAAAGCCGTATCGAGCGACCGCAAGTGGTGGCAGGCCCCACGAAGAGCATGACTGCACCCTTGCTCGGGACCGTCAGCGATTGGATACTGGGGACTCGATCACTCGAATAGCGGAAACACCGACGTTCAAGAGGCAGCATCGTGGATCTCAAGCTGCGGCCGGGTCGGCTCGAAGACGCCGAGGCCTGCGGACGAATCTGCTACGAGGCATTCACTGCGATAGCCAGGAAACACAACTTTCCCCCAGATGTCCCCGCTGAAGCGGCGGTCGGGCTGATGTCGATGCTGCTCAGCCATCAGGGTTTCTACTCGGTGGTAGCCGAAGCCAACGACCAAGTGGTGGGGAGCAACTTTCTCGATGAGCGATCGACCAT
Source organism: Pseudonocardiaceae bacterium (assembly GCA_041751815.1). Classification (GTDB taxonomy): domain Bacteria; phylum Actinomycetota; class Actinomycetes; order Mycobacteriales; family Pseudonocardiaceae. Next base: position 1,028 of record JBGSWT010000112.1, on the reverse strand, counting down.
TACCGGCGTCGGCCCGATTACGGTGGACCCCGCCGTCCAAGACGGTGGAGTAGGCCGAGCGCTCATGCAGGACGTGATGCGGCGCGCCACAGAGCGCGGCACCCCAGGAATCCGCCTTGTTCAATCCGCTTACCACAACCGCTCGCTGTCCTTGTACGCCGTGCTCGGCTTCCAGGTTCGTGAACAGCTCGCCTGCATGCAGGGCTCTCCTCCTCAGGGTAAGATCCCCGGCTACCGGACTCGGCCTGCCACGCCCGCGGACGTCGAGGCGTGCAACGCCGTCTGCCGCCGCGTTCATGGGCACGACCGGGCGGGCGAGTTGACCGACTTCCTTGGGCACGGCTCGGCGTTGGTGGTCGAACACGACGGGCGAATCAGCGGTTACGCCACCGGCCTGGCGTTTTTCGCGCACGCGGTCGGCGAGAGCAACGAGGACCTCAAAGCGCTGATCATGGCCGCCAATGCGTTCGACGGCCCCGGCATCCTGGTCCCCACGACCAACGCGGACCTGTTCCGCTGGTGCTTGGAGCGGAAGCTGCGGGTGGTGCAGCTGATGACCCTGATGACTGTCGGCCTGTACACGCCGCCTCAGGGCGCTCACCTCCCGAGCATCCTCTACTGATCAGGGACCGGTGCACGTTTTGCCATCTTCGGAGTTCACGTATATCGCCCCCGCTTGGCGGGACGAGAACGCCTCGACCAAGACGAATCGATTGGGAGTGTCAACGCGTCTGAACCATTCGAAGAAGATGTACGCGGCTGGGTGCCTAATAGGCGGGGGCGCGGCCTATGGCCAGGTAGCCGGCGCCGAAGGCGATCTCGGTGACCCGCAGATCATCGACCAGCTCGGCGAGGCGCCGCCAAGGGCAGTCGAAGCCGGTGAAGTCCCGGACGAACGGAGCGTGCACCGCGGCGACCACAGCCGAGAGTGGGGCGAGCCAGGGAGCCGGCCATTTCCCCCCGGTGGCAGCCACCCAGGCGCCGGGTCGCAGGGTGGCGAGCACGGTGTGCAGCGCGGCCGGGGATTG
>JBGSWT010000111.1:0-3984 GCA_041751815.1 Pseudonocardiaceae bacterium | reverse complement strand
GGCCGCGACGTCGCCCGCCTCAATCGCAAGACGCTGCGCGACTTCGCGATCGCCTGGACCGTGACCCCCATTGTGGCCGCCCTGATCGCGGTCGCGGTGTTCCTGCTCGCAAGCTAGCCGAGCAGCGTTGCGCTAGGTTCGGCACGTGTGATCACCGCCTACCTCGACTGGTACTTCGACCAGCACCCGGTGCATGCCGACGCGCTGGGCGCGCCGGGGTACGCCCACCGGCTCGGAGACTTCAGCGCCACCGCCTTCGACAGTCGCGAACGGGAGGCCGTGCATTGGCTGGCCCGGCTCGAGGCTGAGCCGGACGGGATCGATCGGGACCTCGTCGTCTCGGTGCTGCGTGGGGAGCAGCTGATGGCCGGGTGGCCCGCCTGGCGACGCGACCCGTCGGTATATCTCACCCCGGCGTTCGCTGGGTTGCTGCTGCCGTTCCTGCAGCGGTTGCATCCTGAACCGGAGCTGGTGGACGCGACGGTGTCCCGGCTCGCTGAGCTGCCCGGGGTGTTGGCGTCATGCCAGGCGAATCTGGACCCCACGCTGTCAGCGCCGCGGCTGGTACGCCGAGCTCTCGGGCAGGCTGCCGCCGGGCCCGCCTTCCTTCGCGATTCACTGCCCGCCGAGGTCAGCGACCCGGCGCTACGGGCGCGTCTGGTGGACGCTGCCGGGCCTGCGATGCGGGCGTTCGAGGAGACCAGCGGTTTCCTCACCGATTTCGCCGAGCGCGCGACCGGCGACTGGCGGATGGGCGAGACGCTCTACTCGACGCTGCTGGGGCAGCGTGAGCTCCTCGACTACGGCGCCGGTGAGCTGCACCGCCGGGGAGTCGAGGCCTGGGATGAACTCGATTCGCAGATGCGGGAGTTGGCGCCTCGGGTGCCCGGCGGCAGTTCCGACTGGCGGGCCACCATGGAAGTCCTGCAAGACGACCACCCGCCCACCTTGCAGGCGATGCGCGCGGAATACGAGGCCGAGACCGCGCGGGCGCGGGCCTTCCTCGCCGACCGCCAGCTGGTGACCTTCGCCGAAGGCGAGCAGTGCCGGGTGGTGCCGGCACCACCCTTTCAACGCTCGATCCTTGCGGTGGCCTCTTACCTGCAGCCACCTGCGTTGACCCGATCCCGCACCGGCCATTGCTTCGTGCCGTTCACGCCGGACGGGGCCACCGAGGAGGAGATCACCCAGCGGCTGCGCACCAACGCCCGCGCGCAGCTGCCCACCATCTCCGTGCATGAGGCCTACCCCGGGCACCACTGGCAGCTGTCCTGGTCAGCAGACCGGTCCCCGGCGGTGCGTGCGGTGCACCGCAGCAGTTACTTCGCCGAGGGCTGGGCGCTCTACGCCGAGGGCATGATGCGCGAGCAGGGCTACTACGCCGATCCGGCGCACGAGCTCGCACACCTGGACTTCCGAATCTTCCGGGCGGCCCGGATCGTGGTCGACACCGCACTGCACTGCGGGGACATGGATCCCGCCCAGGCCGAGGAGTTCATGGCCACCCGCGCGTCGCTGTCCCCCAACACCGCCAAGGCCGAGGTCGACCGGTATTGCGCCTGGCCGACTCAGGCTCCCTCCTACCTGACCGGCTGCCTGGAGATCGAGCACCTGCGGGCGCAGTGGACCGGCAGCCTGCGGGAGTTCCACGACACACTGGCCGGCTCAGGGTGTTTGCCACTCGGGCTGGCCAAGCGGGCGTTGGTCAGCGGCTCATAGGCTGGCTCATAGACTTCTAGGCTGCTGCCATGCGCGCAATCCAGGTCACCGAGACCGGTGGCCCCGACGTCCTTCGGCTCGCCGAGCTGCCCGACCCGCAGCCCGGTCCCGGCCAGCTGCTCGTCGAGCTCGCCGCAGCCGGGGTTAACTACATCGACACCTACCACCGCAGCGGCGCCTACCCGATGCCGCTGCCGTTCATCTCCGGTTCGGAGGGCGCCGGCACCGTCACCGCCGTGGGGCCCGACACCGGTGACTTCGCGGTCGGTGACCTGGTGGTGTGGGCAACGAGCCTCGGCAGCTACGCCGAGCTTGCCGTGGTGGCCACCGAGCAGGCCGTGCCGGTGCCCCAAGGCGTCGACTCGCAGACCGCAGCGGGCAGCCTGTTGCAGGGCATGACCGCGCACTACCTCACGGCGTCCGTGCATGCTGTGCAGTCCGGCGAGACCGTGCTGGTTCACGCTGCAGCGGGTGGCATGGGCCTGCTGCTCACCCAACTGGCCACTGCCCGCGGTGCCCGAGTGATCGGCACGGTGTCCACCCTGGAGAAGGAGCGGCTGGCCCGGGAGGCTGGAGCGGCGGACGTGATCCGCTACGACGAGGTTGACGACGTGGCCGGTGAGGTCCGCCGGTTGACCGGTGGTGACGGCGTCGCCGCGGTCTACGACGGGGTGGGCGCATCGACGTTCGACGCCAGCCTCGCCTCGCTTCGCCCACGCGGGATGCTCGCGCTCTACGGCGCGGCCAGCGGACCGGTGCCCCCGGTGGACGCCCAACGACTGAACTCGGCCGGCTCGGTGTTTCTCACCAGGCCGAAGCTGGCGGACTATGTTGCGACCCGCGACGAACTCAGCTGGCGAGCAGGCGAGGTGTTCGACGCAATCCAGCATGGGTCGCTGCGGATCAGCATCGGTGGCCGATATCCGCTGGCCGAGGCGCACCGCGCCCACCAGGATCTGCAGAGCCGTCGGACCACCGGAAAGCTCCTGCTGTTGCCACGCTGATCAGGCAGGCTGATCGGTGATCCGGCGGCACAGCCAGGCCAGTGCGAGCGGGTAGCGGTAGTCGATCCCGCCGTGGCCGGCGTCGAACAGCTCGAAGTGCACCCGCTCGTCGGGCAGCCCAGCGACTCGCAACTGGTTGCGGAATGCCTGCGCGCCCAGGTCGAGGTACCACTCGTCGCGAGCACCGGCATCCAGCCACACCGCACGCAGCGAGCGCAACGCCTCGGCGTATCGCGGTGCCATCCGCACCGGGTCCCAATCCAGCCAGCGCTGCCACACCTCCGGACGCAGCACTCCGGTGCACGGATCAAACGGCAGCTCCGGCGTACCGTCCTGGTGGGCGGAGAAGCACGCGGAGATGCCCAACATCATGAGCAGATCCTTGTCGGCGGGCTTGGTGAACGCGGTCCGGGACCGGAAATCTGACCACCAGGCGCCGATGTCGCCGTCGTAGTCGCGCAGGTGCCGCACCGACTTGCCGAACTCGGCGAGGTAGCACAGCTCGTACAGCGCGTCCCCGGCGTGGCTGGCCAGCGCACCGAAGAGGTCCGGCCGCAGCATCGGCGTGATCATGGCGCCGAACCCACCTGAGGACTTGCCGCTGATCGCCCGGTGCGCACGCTCGGGCAGTGTCCGGTAGCGGGCGTCAACGAACGGCACCACCTCCTCGCACAGGTAGCTGTGGTATCGCCCGGTGCCCGGGGAGTCGACGAACTGGCTGCCACCGTAGGCCGTCCAGGCGTCGACGAAGACCACGACCGCGGGCGGGACGTCGCCGGCGGCGAACACGGCGTCGGCGGTTTCCGGGAATGGCTGGCGGTACGGGCTGCGGTTGTGCCACATGGCCAGGTGCCCGGTGTAGCCCTGGATCACGTAGACGCTCGGGTAGCGGCGCTGCGAGTCGTCATAGCCCGGAGGGACATAGACCCAGAGTGGGCGACGCGCAGGATCACCCAGGACGTTGTCCCGCAGCAGCACACTGTCAATCAGGTGTTCGTCGAGTCGACCGGCTATGACGGCGGACCAGGGCAGCACGCCGTTCACCGTAACGCCTGAATGCATGCCTGTTGCTGATCGATCCCCAAGGCGTATACTCGAACATGTGTTCGATACTAACAGTCTGGAGTGGCCGCCGCCACCGACTATCGCGCCGCCTGCGGAGGTCATCGACTGCCTGGTCGAGGACCAGCCTGGTGTCGTGGAGCCGGTGCGCTGGTCGGAGTATGTGCCAGACGGGTTGCTGGCCGATGTGCTGGCCGCG
>JBGSWT010000110.1:0-1637 GCA_041751815.1 Pseudonocardiaceae bacterium | reverse complement strand
ACCGGGACGATGCTCGAGCTGGCGGACTTGGTCCGGGCGGCGCTGTCCTCGGCGAGCGCCGTGCCGGCCACCGTGGCCATCAGGGTAAGCAGGGACAAGGCGAGAATGATGGTCTTGCGCATGAGTTCTCCTCGTGAATTACCGGCACGTCGGCCGGCGGGGGTGCTGGGAGGTCGGACGGTGACCGTTGAGGCCGAACCGCCGAGCGGACGCCCGGATGTCCAGGGGCGTCCGGTGAGTTCCGGCACCTCACGCTGCGACGAGGAGCGAGAGATGGGACCAGGTTCGTCTAATGACAGCGGTGACGACTGGGTTAAATCGGACTCAGCGCACCGGGGACGTGCTCTTGGCGGCCCCGCGTTGCATCGGCACCACAACGGCCGCACCGTCCAGGACGGACCGAGCCATTCTGGACATCGGCGTCCGGGTCCGCCGGGAGTGCGCCCGTAGCATCCGGAACGCCTCGTCGACGCCGACCTGGAACCGCTCGGCGAGCAGCCCCTTGGCCTGCTCGATCGGTATCCGAGTCTCCAACGCTCTGGACAGCTGGGCGGCCAGCGCACTGGATCGCCGGCACATGACGGCATTGCCGGTAACGGCGCCCAGCACGGCAGCCACCAGGCCGCCTGCGGCGACCAGAGCGTCGTTGAGCTGACCTGTCGTGCCGAACAGGCACATGCAGCCACGGCTGGTAGAGCCACAGTGCAGGGGCATGGTCGCGACGGCCTCGATCCCCTCACGCGCGGCGGCTGCGGCGAGCCCGATCGAAGGATCGAGCGGTCCCACCGAGACGACCCCGCAGGTGGCGTCAACCATCGATCGCACCTTCTCGCCGGCGAGCTCGCCGGCGAGTTCACCGGCGAGTGGACTCGACCACCCCACTGCACGTAGCACGCAGGAGACATCGTCGAACTCGACGACCGCGCAGCCGGCGATTCCCAACGCGCCAGCCGTCTCGACGCACACTTCGGGTATCATGCATTCCGCCTCGAATTCGAGCACGGCGGATCCGGCAACATCAATGACAACTCGCAGGAGTCGGTCCGGATCGACCCCCGAATACGGATCAGGATGGGTCAGGAGGTGAACAACATTATAATCCATGAGACGTTTCCTTCTTTTTCGACTTCACCCGTAAGTTCACGATGCGACCGTGTCCGATCCGGTGAGATGTCGACATGAGTGCGCGTCTTTCCTTATCAGCGATAAGTGTTCCCGACCCGCAGGATTAGCGCATCATCTTTGAGGATCACTTCTCAGCATCCCAGGTCATCCCTCGTCTCTACATCAGATGAGGTAGCCGGGGATGGAGGGGACGGGCGCGAGTGGTGCACCGCGCAAAGGCGATTCCGTCGAAGTCCCGGGCCGGTACAACGGAGGCCAGCTGGTCGGAGACCAAGGGCAGCGCGATCGAACCGACGCTGCGCATCCGCTGACGTCGCCCAGCCCAGCCGCCGAGATCGGCGTCCTGCACGCCACCGCGCAGGTCCACCAGCTGGTCGCCGTGGCCGACTTGAGCGCTCTCAGCTCCCCGAGCTCAACAGCAGGGTTGTTCGGTCGGCCCGGGACAGCTCTGCTGTTGAGTTGGGGAACCCGAGAGTGAGCGTCAAGTGTGAAGATCTGCGGGACACGCCGTA
>JBGSWT010000109.1:0-4479 GCA_041751815.1 Pseudonocardiaceae bacterium | reverse complement strand
TCGCGGGTGTCGAAGTGGTGGCCTGGCGCACCCCCGACGGTGCGTTGCACGCCGGTCCCGGTGAGTGCCCGCACTTGGGTGCACCACTGTGCCGGGGGGCGGTGGCGGGTGGGAATCTGGTGTGTCGCTGGCACGGGCTGGCGATCGGAGCCCGCGGTGTGCCGGGGTGGGACCCGTACCCGGCCCACGACGACGGCGTGCTTGTCTGGGTGCGGCTGGACGCCGTGGGCGGGGAGGACCCGCTTGACGCGCCAGTACTCGCGCGACGGCCTGACCCGGACATCAGCTTGGACGCGGTGTTCACCGGGATCGGGCGTTGCGAGCCCGAGGACGTGATCGCCAACCGTCTCGATCCGTGGCACGGCAGCTGGTTTCATCCGTATTCCTTCGTGGGGCTCCGGGTCGTGGAGGAGCCGAGCGACGACGTGGATCGCTTTGTGGTGGAGGTGGCCTTCCGGCTCACCCGGCGCTTCGGGGTGCCGGTGCGAGCCGCGTTCAGCTGCCCCGAGCCGCGGACGATCGTGATGGACATCCTGGAGGGGGAAGGCGCCGGCAGCGTCGTCGAGACCCACGCCGTGCCTCTAGGCGTCGACGACGCCGGCCATCCGCGAACCGCAGTGATCGAGGCCACCATCGCCAGCTCTCCGCGCCCGGGATTCGCCGTCGCGCGCCACGGGGCTCCGCTGATGCGCCCCGCGATGCGCTGGGCCGCCGCCCGGCTTTGGCGTGACGACCTCGCCTACGCCCAACGCCGCTACGAACTACGCACCACCGGCCGCTGGCCAGGCTGATCCCAGACGCGCGTTCTGGAGACAGATTGCTGTCATCAGACCTGGAATACCGCAGTCTGCCTCCAGAACGCGAGCGGTCAGCCCTTGCGGTGAGCCCGGACGTACTTCTCGAGTTCGTGTGCCTACTCGCGCTCACCCAGTGCGTGTAGGTCGTTGGAGAGGTTGTGGGCCGTGGTCAGGGTGTGCGGATGGTCGTCACCCAGCACCCGCCGGTACCGGGTCAGGTGTCCTCGTGGAGCTGGCGAGCTTGCTGGTGCTCACCGACCGCGTGCAGGCCATTTGCGAGGTTGTTGGCCGAGGCTAGGGTCTCGGGGTGGTCTTCGCCCAGGATCTGGCGTCGGCGGGTGAGGGTGTCCTCGTCGAGCTGGCGGGCTCGCTGGTATTCATCAACCGCGTGTAGGTCGTTGGAGAGGTTGTGGGCCGTGGTCAGGGTGTGCGGGTGGTCCTCGCCCAGCACCCGTCGGTACCGGGTCAGGGTGTCCTCGTGGAGCTGGCGAGCTCGTTCATGCTCACCCACCGCGTGCAGGTTATTAGCGAGGTTGTTGGCCGAAGCCAGACTGTTGAGGTGGTCCTCATCTCCCAGCCGCTGATACAGATCGAAGGCCCGTTCGAACAGAGGCCGGGCCAGTCGAGGTGACCCCTGCGTATGCAGATAGCTGGCGGCGCGGTCAAGTAGCCAGGCGACATCCTTGTCGGCCGATTCGGGATTCCGGCTGGTAACGGTTAAGACGTGCGGGAGCAGCTGTCGCCACGTCGGCCAGGTGGTCGGATTGTCCCAAGGATCGGCAGGAGCTGTCACGCGGAGCAACCGAAGGGCTGCCCTGGCAATGTCGTCCCTGGTTGCGCCGCCGGCCCGTCCACTTAACAGGATCGCTCGCACCAGACGGTGCAGCTGCATGCTGTCGGTGCTGGTGCGGGCTAGCGCCCGTCGGCGCAGCACCCGGGTGAGGCCGGCGAAAGCGAGCGGGTCCGCGGCTGCGGTGGCCAATGATTCGGCAGCAAGTCGGTGTGGGCGGTGAGCAAGGTGAAGGGGATCGACTCGGGCGCCAGGTTGGCGGCCACGGTGAGCAGATCCAGCGCGGCTGGTTCGTCGATGGCGAGCCGGTCGAATGCCACCTGATTGGTGGCGGCTAGCGAGGCCGGGTAGGTCACCGGTGCCCCGTGTGCGAGCAACTCTGCTGTGCGGCTGGTCAGCAGCTCCAGGTACTTCTCGACCGTCAAGCCGGTCTCAGCCAGGAACGCCGCTGCCTGCTGGGTAGCCAGCGGCAGGTTCTCCAGCGCCTCGGCGACTTGCTCGGCGTCGGGCTCGTACAGCCGCGGCACCCGCCCGCGCAGCAGGCTGATTGACTCCTTACGGGTGAACACGTCCACCGGCACCGGGATGGCCAGCTCGTGCCAGTCCGGGTTACGGGACGTGATCAACACGTGGCCGGCGCCGCCGGGCAGGTAGGCGGCCAATGCCTCCGGGGCTGCGGCGTTATCGTAGATCAGCAGCCAGCGCTGCTGGCTATGCAGCACGCCGAGCAGTCGAGAGACCGCGAACTCGGCCGGGTCGGTGGCGTTGGCCAGGCCGAGGGTGCGGGCCAGCGCAGCCAGCCGATCCGGAATGAGCGCGGGTTCCTCCGACGGCACCCACCACACCACGTCGTAGTCGTCGCCGCAGCGGTGGGCGTACTCGATCGCCAAGGCGGTCTTGCCGATCCCACCCATGCCGTGCAGGGCCTGAACCACGGTGGCGCCGCCGGACCCGTAGCGACTCCCGCACCCCGTCCAGCAGGTCGTCGCGGCCGGTGAATGCCGGGCTTCGGGCGGGCACATTCCAGATCCGCCCGGGACCCGCCGCATCCGAACGTGCTCGCGGTAGACCGCGCAGCGCCTGGAACAGCTCCGTAGTGAGCCCCTCAGGTGTGGTGACGGTCGCTGTAGTCAGGCCACTCTCGGTCAGCCGCGTCCGGAACGCTTCCTGCCGAGCGGCGTACTGCACGTCGACAAACAGATCCTTCGGGCCTTCCACCTCGTCACCGAGTAGCAGCACCAGCCGGGGAAGGCCGGCCTCGCCGGCCACCTCGAATTCCAGTTCCGTATAGGACAGCTCCGGGCGGTCCCGTACTGGCGAGCCGTATCGGAACCCGACCAGCGCGACGTACACATCCGCGTCGAGCACGGCATCCCGGCATACCTGCGTCGGCTGCTCATCCCGAGGGCCGAAATACGCCATATCCACGATGGCGTCGCCGGCCCTGGTCACAGCCTCTTCTGCGGCCGCCACGAGCGATCGTCCCGCCGGCAGCCGCCGCAACTCCGAGGTGTGGCTCAGAAACACCCGCCGTGGCCGTGGCACGACAAGATCTCACCTCGTGCCACGATCACGAGCAAGACCGGGTCTTAGGGGCGGCGTTCGGGTGCGGGTGCCAGCGACATGATCAACAGCGGCAGCAACACGTTCAGGTGCGACTTCCCGCTCGCCAATTCGTCTGGCACCCATCCGCACATAGAAGGGCTCGGCATGGGGATCGGATTCCAGCTGCAGGCTGCGGAATCCGCGTTCGCGGGCGGATTTCACGGCGTGCTCCCACAACCTGCGGCCGAGGCCAGTGCCGATCGCGTCTGGCTCGATGAACAGGTCCATCAGCTCAGCATCCGGCGGCTCGCCACCCATTGATAGAAGCTCAAGTATCACACCGTCGCGCTCGGCAACGATGACGCGTTGATCGCGGATCTGATCCGAGCACATGGTCAACAGCTCACGCACCCGATCAAGGGACGCCTGGTCGTAACCCCAGTACCCTTTGGATCGATGCGCCAACGCGGTGAGATCGCAGGCCTCGCGAGGCTCAGCTGCGCGTAGGCGTACCTGGTTCATGCGCAGAAACCCCTTCCCGCCACGTGGTTAGCCCTGCAACGGTAGATCAATCCTGGAAGAGTCGTTGTGATCGTTGTTTGGGAAGCATGAGCCGCGGTAGGCGCGGCTCATGCTTCCCAAACAACGATCATGACTCGGTTGATGGGAATCCTGGCGCGTTTTCGGTGCAGGTGCCGTTGTGGGATCAACTGAAGCGGGCGGCAGCGGCCCGTAGTGGAGCCAGCCGGCCGCGGACGGGAACCGTCCACAGTGGGTGCCCGCGTAATCCCCATCTGCCCAGCAACGCGTTGGCGGACAGCAACCCGCTAGTCGCTGCCCGCTCCATCAATGCAACGGGGAGGTCTACCCGGGTGAGGTCGCCGGCGAGCACCACAGCCGGGTCGGGAGTGGTGACGGTGGGCCGGTCGGCGAACGTTCCGGGCGCGAACAGCGGGCAGTCGGCCTGCAGCTCGTGCCGCTCGTCGATGATGTTGGCGGCGGCCGTCTCCGGGTAGATCCGGTGCAGCTCCTCGACGAGCTGGCGTTTGGCCTGCGCCGGGTCGCCGATCAGCGCGTAGGCGTGCAGTTCCACCACCGAGCCCCCCGTGCGGCGCACCCAACGGGCCGCCTCGCCTTCGAAGCGCTCCAGCACGCTGACGTTGTCCAGCGGCCCGAAGCCGCTGGTGCCCAGGAACCCGGGTCGATCGGCGCGAACCGGGCGGTCCAGCCACAACCGGGAGACCAGGAACGGCGGGGCGGTGCGCAGCCGCGCGATGCGTTCCCGCCAGCCGGATTCGCCGAGCTCGGGCGACGCGGCGAGCAGCTCCCGCAGCCCGCGCACGTCGG
>JBGSWT010000108.1:0-2537 GCA_041751815.1 Pseudonocardiaceae bacterium | reverse complement strand
CGCGCGTTCGGGTCGACCTGCGCGCGCGCGGTGCGCACGGCGTCGGCGCACACCGCCACGAACAGCGGATGGTCGAAGAACTGCCGCAGCTTGACCAGATTCGGGGCGCCGGGCCCGACAGTCGCTCGGGCGCGGGCAATGTCCTCGTGATATTGCCGGCAACCCGAGTAGCCGCCCCACGCCGAGGTGGCGAACACCAGCGCCTGGCGCACCCCGTCGGCGGCCATCTCGGCGACGGTGTCCTCCACCATCGGGTGCCAGTTGCGGTTGCCGAAGTACACCGGCAGGTCGAGCCCGACGGTGGCGAGTGCTTGCTCGATTGCGCTGATTAGGACGCGGTTGCACCGATTGATCGGGGACACGCCACCGAAGTGGAGGTAGTGCTGCGCCACTTCCTCCAACCGCTGCGGTGGTACGCCCCGCCCGCGAGTGACGTTCTCCAGGAACGGCCGCACCTCCTCTGTGCCCTCGGGTCCCCCGAAGGAGAGCACCAGCAGTGCGTCAGTCAACGGCGCTCCCTTCGGTCACGCTGACGAGGTTGGTAGCTGTTGGAGATCTGTTCGACAGGGGTTGGCGGTACTTGAAGGCATACCAACTAGACGCCGATCGCGTGGAAGCCGCCGTCGGCCCACACCATGGAACCGGTGGTGGCGGGTAGCCAATCGGACAGCAGCGCGCAGGCCGTGCGAGCCACTGGAGTGGGGTCGTCGATGTTCCAGCCCAGTGGTGCGCGACCGGCCCAGGCGTTCTCGAACGCAGCGAAGCCCGGGATGGACTTGGCCGCCAGGGTGCGCACCGGCCCGGCTGCCACGAGATTGACCCGGATACCGTCGGGACCGAGGTCGCGGGCCAGATAGCGGCAGACGGACTCCAGCGCCGACTTCGCCACCCCCATCCAGTCGTAGGCGGGCCAGGCCTGCCGGTTGTCGAAGTCCATCCCCACAATCGAGGAGCCGCGGTGCAGCAGCGGTCTGCACGCCATCGCCAGCGACTTGAACGAGTACGCCGAGACGTGCATCGCCGTGGCCACGTCCTCCCACGGCGCATTGAGGAACTCCCCGCCCAGGCAAGACGCGGGTGCGAAGCCGATGGAGTGCAACACCCCATCCAGCCCGTCGACGTGCTCGCCGAGCCGCTGCGCCAGCGAGTCCAACTGACTCTGATCCTGCACGTCGAGCTCGAGCACGGGCGCCGGCTGGGGCAGGCGCTGCGCGATGCGCTCCACCAGGCTCAACCGGCCGTACCCGGTGAGCACCACCTGTGCCCCTTGCTCCTGGGCCACCCGTGCCACATGAAATGCGATCGAGGCGTCGGTGATCACCCCGGTGATCAGCAGCCGCTTACCGTCGAGCAGACCCGCCACGTGTCCTCCTCCCCTTGATTGCCGGTGTCTTAGTGACGCCCGAGACTCAGCGACACTTGTGTCTCAGTGACGCTGGTAACTCAGTGACCCATTTAACTCAGTGACCCATTCCCAGGCCGCCGTCCACCGGCAGCACCGCGCCGGTGATATATCCCGCCGCGTCTGAGGCCAGGAACGTCACCACGGCGGCGATTTCCTCGGGGCTGGCCTGGCGGCGCAGCGGGATCGAGCCCAGAATGTCGTCCCGGCGCGCCTGGCTGAGGTCCGCGGTCATGTCGGTATCGACGTAGCCGGGCGCGACCACGTTCGCGGTGATCGACCGGGATCCGAGTTCACGGGCAATGGATCGGGCGATACCGATCAGCCCGGCTTTGCTGGCGGCATAGTTTACCTGGCCGGGGGCACCGGACAGCGCGACCACTGAGGAGATGAACACCATCCGGCCCCGACGGGCGCGCAGCATGCTCTTCGCGGCGCGCTTGGCTACCCGGTAGGCACCGGTGAGATTGGTGTCCAGTACCCGCGAGAACTGCTCCTCGGTCATCCGAAGTAGCAGCGTGTCATCGGTGATCCCGGCATTGGAGACAAGCACCTCGACCGGGCCGTGGGCCTGCTCAGCCTCGCTGAATGCCGCATCCACGGCAGCGCCGTCGGTGACGTCGCAGCGCACCGGAAACAACTCGGGCGCAAGTCCCTCAGGAGCACTAGTTCCGCGGTAGGTCACCGCAACCCGGTCGCCCTGTTTGGCGAAGGCGCGGGCGATGGCCAGCCCGATGCCACGGTTACCCCCGGTAACGAGGACGGAACGAGTCATGGGCGCTCCCTAGCAGTCGCACTCGTGAGTGCGTAACAGTGTTACGCACTCACGAGTGTTTGCGGCGACGGTACCGGGAGTGCCCATGCTGGGCAGCTCAGGGCAACCGTTGGCCGATGGCCAACGCGCCGGCAGCGGCGAGCATGGCGACGAGGGTGCCCGCAATCAGCCAAGGCTTGCTCGCTTCGGCCCGCTTGGTCTCGTAGCCGATCTGCTCGCCCAGGGTGTTGACGACGTCGCTGAGCTGGCCAGCGGTGCCGGCGTCGTAGAACTGCCCACCCGACAGTTCGGCGATGCGCCGGATCGACTCGTCGTCGGCAGGCACCGGCTGGCGCTCGCCGTTGATATCCACCTGGCCGT
>JBGSWT010000107.1:0-4829 GCA_041751815.1 Pseudonocardiaceae bacterium | reverse complement strand
GCGGCCAGCAGCCGCGCCAAGTCGATTCGACCGCCGACGTTGGCCTGCGCCGCGGCCGCGAGCTGGCGGGCGGTGGCGATCTTCGTCTGCTCGTTAGCGCGATTCCGTTGGCTTACGGCCACCACAGCCGTGACCGTCGATAGAACTGTCAGCAGGACGAGCGCAATCGTGGCTGAGGCAATCCAGCGTCGTCGCATGCGGTGCTGATGGACGTGCTCACCGACGAGGTCATCCTTCGGCAAGCCGTGCAAGGGTGCGGCGAGTTCGGCGACCGCAGATTGGAATTTCGGGTCAGACGAGTCGACAGTACGCACTTCCCGAAAATCGATCCATCGTGGCTCCGCTAACCGGTGATCGACAAGGACTCGTGGAAGAGCATTAGTGGTCCGCTGGTCAATCCGACCGTTTTTCGGATTCCACGCTATATCCCCAGCGGTCAGTCCAAGTATCAGCCGGTCGGGTGATCGATGCTCAAGCCACCAGCGGACCTCTCGGGAGACCCATGGCGAACGTGCTGCGTCCGGGGAAGCCAAGAGGATGAACCATTCACTGCTGCTCAAGGCTTCCTCGATAGATCCCCAGAGGTGAGGTGTCGCGGAGAGGTTCGAATCGTCGCGGAACACCCGTAGCGCACGTCTCCGATACCAGACGCGGCCAAATTGCTCAAGTCCGGACTGCAGCGCAGGTGCGAGCGTGTCGTCCAGTGCGTGGCTGTAGGAGATGAACGCGGCATATCTCGGGCGACCCCCGCTGTTAAAAGCTCCCCTTACCCCCCGATCGCCTTTGACATTGGTCATGCCGCTAGTACTCCATCCGTACTGCGTGATCTTCGGCTTGTCGGCGTGGACGGGTGCACCCACCGGTGGTCAAACCTGACTAGTCTGAAGCCCAGATGATCTTGCGCTGGTTGCGGGCCATAGCGTAGATGGTGCTGATCCGGGCCCGGTGGCAGGAGCGGTTCGATGAGCTGATGGGCGGGGCCGGCGGGTACTTCGTGCGGGCGGAGCCGCGGTGTACCGCGCGAAAGCATGTGGCCGGGCTGTTGTCGGGCGCCGAGCGGAGAACTGCTGGTGGCTTCCTGAGGCGGCCGGGTGTCGCGGCCAGACGGGTGCAGCAGCTGCTGCGTATGGCCGTGGGACGCCGAGGCGGTCCGGATGACGTTCGCTGCCCCGGCCGCGCAGGAGCTACTGGGATCGGGGACGTTGGTTGCGATGCTGTATTACATGGCTTCACGCGGTAGTGCCACCGCTGCCGAGTAGCACGAGCCGGCTCAGCCGCCGCTGCTGCCGATCGGATCTGATCTGCCCGGCGAGGCGGTGGGCACTGCCGGGCGTGGGCGGCGTCGCGATCGCCGGTGACGGCGTGGGCGTAGGCCAGGTCGACCAGCAGGCCGGTACATGCGCGGACGAATTCCGTCGGGAGTCGGGCGAGTGCGGCGGTGAGTTGGTCGATGGCCTCGAGCGCGCCGACGCGGGCGAGGGCGTGACCGTGCCATCGGTCGAGATGGGAGTCGCCGAAAACAGGAACGGCAGCGCTGGGTCAACCGGGTCTGTCCGGAGCAGGATGTTGGCGGTGTCGAAGGCTCGCCGGGCGTCATCCGCATGACCGGCAGCGGCAAGGGTCTCGCCGGGCGCAGCGGCCAGCCAGGTGCGCAGTAAAGGCGCGGCGGTGCCGTTGGCGAGGCTGGGTCGCCGCCCGTGGACGGGTCTGGTCGCGTCCGACGGTCACACTCGAGGTTCCGTCTCGGCACCCCCGTCACATATAAGGTGCCAACCACGTACTAACGGGGCGACTACTCGCGTTATCCGTAGCGCGCTCTCCCCCGCGCCCAAGGGATGCTGGTTTGGTTGCCCGGACGACAAGCTTGGAAAGGTGTGGCTTGCCGCCCGGGCAACCAAACCAGCGGCATCCGAGTGCCGGAGTACAGCTGGATCTACATGCCACTGCTCTACCTCGACACGGCCGACAGTGCCGGATGAATGAACTGCGTGGACGACGCCGCGACGCTGCCTGGACACCAGGAGCTGATTTTGCCGGCGGGGTCAAGGTCATCTCTAGTGGAGCCAGCGCCCGCACGCAACGGCTCTGACCGGGCTCTACGATATCCTCAAGGCATCGGCTGAGGTGAGGGAGAGTAGTCCGTGCGGCGCTTGGGCATGCGGGAACCTAGGATCTCGGCCGCTTTGCGGTCCGACGCCGCGACCCACGCGGCGTAGACACGCAGGGTGGTCGCCCCTCCCCCGCCGTGACCGAGGCGACCGGCCACGGTGCGCAGATCGATACCGGCGCTGAGCAGCTCGGTCGCCGAGTAATGCCGCAGTGCGTGAATGTGAGTGTCGATGCCCAGCCTGTCGGCCATGTCTTTGTATCGGCTGGAGACACCGTGCGGTGAGTAGGGCACGGTGGGCACCGCCTGCCGGTAACCGGTGAAGAGGTACATGTCGTCGGTCAGCTCTAGCCCGAGATCAGCCAGCCTTGCAACCCATCGCTCCTTCAGTTCCCGCAGCAGCACCACGGTCTCCGTGTCGAGCGCGATGCGGCGCATTTGGTGGGTCTTGGTGTCCTTCTCCGTGCCGACGCCCTTGCGGAGCCGGTAACTGCTGCGG
This sequence comes from Pseudonocardiaceae bacterium, assembly GCA_041751815.1. Classification (GTDB taxonomy): domain Bacteria; phylum Actinomycetota; class Actinomycetes; order Mycobacteriales; family Pseudonocardiaceae. Next base: position 2,223 of record JBGSWT010000107.1, on the reverse strand, counting down.
ATCTCGATCTCGCCCACATCCAGGTCGACCCGCGACCACCGCAGGATGCACACCTCGCCACGGCGCAGGCCGGTCGTCATCACAAGCCAGACAAGGGTGCCCCAGTCCTCGTCCATCCGGAACGCTTCATCGACCAGCCGGGCCGCCTCGGCGGGCGATGGCGGGTCGGGCTCTGGAGGCTTCTGCTTCGGCCGCTGAGCGAGCCGTGCAGGATTCGACTCCAGCCAGTCCCACCGCACTGCCGCCGACAAGGCACCGCTGATGATTGAGTGAATCTGCCGGACCGTGGAGGCTGCCATGGGCTTGCACACGTGCGACTTGCACTTCGCCTTCGCGCAGTCGTGCTCGCCGTCCGCCTTGTGCGCGACAAAGGGCTTCCGGTCACACCGGACGCGGCAGCGCCGCAGTTCCGCGTACAGGGTTTCGAGATGGCGCACAGAGAGCTTGGCGATCGACATAGAACCGAGGGCGGGATTGATCGTGCGCTCGATGTAGCCGAGGTAGGTCTCCCGGGTGCTGTCCTCGTGCTCGACAACCCTCAGCCACTCGTCGATGACGTGACCTAGGGAGACCACCGAGGACGGTCGGCGGGCCTTCTCCGCTTCGGCAACGAGGCGATTGAGTGCCCGCCGCGCCGTGCGACGGGCCGCGTCGTCGGTGCCGCGAACCGTCTCCCGCAGGTAAACCGGCTTACCGGTCACCGGGTCGGGTCCGGCGTAGACGCGGATGCGCAACGAGTCGCCGCGAGCCTCGATGTTGCCCTGGATCCGCTCGCTACCACGCCTGGCACGTGCTGCGGTCATGCCTACAGCGTAACTCATGCCCAAATCCATGCCCAGAGATCATCTGATGAGGGGGACTCGGAATGGTTTATGCTGCTAGAACCGGTGGGGCGGGTGGAACTCGAACCCACGACCTGACGGATTATGAGACTTCGAATTCACCCTGCGGGAGTACGCCACGTGGGCACTAGCTTGCACGAGTTCGTGACTGGAGGTCTCGGTAGGCAAGCGTGGACACAACTTCATGGACAGATCCATGGACAGGAAAGACCACTTTGGACGGCACTGTTGCGTCCCGGGATGGGAGCAACAGTGCCGTCTTGTCTCTATGTGGCTCACAACGTCACGCAAAGTCATCAATCGAGCACGCTTCGGCGCCAGAAGGTTGGACGTGCTGGTCAACCCGGCGCGTGTACACCTGACTGTGGCACCTCATGTTGGCAACGACACGTCGGTACCGCCGTACGAACCGCGTAGAGGACCAATCGGTGGTAAACCAACAGTACGTCCCCGACGACTGGCCGCTTTCTGAGCCCCTCGCAGTGGGCGGATTCAAAGAGTCAGTGCATCACATGAGATGATCTTGTGTGATGAACGGAGACTTGAGTGCGAGGTAAGGAATTGACGGCCGAGGACAGGGACGGTGTTCTCCGCGGGATATGCGCGGATCTGTCGGATCGGGAGATTGCCACCCGGCTGGGACGGAACCAGTCGGTCATCTCCCGAGAGATCACCCGAAACGGCGGCCGGGACAACTACCGGGTGCACGCCGCACAGGAGCGGTACGAGACACTGAAATCCCGGCCGAAAGAGCGGAAGCTGGAGAAAAATGAGCGATTGCATGATGCGGTCGCGGAAAAACTACGGGACGACTTCTCGCCGGAGCAGATCTCGGGCAGACTGAAACAGGACTATCCCGATGATCTGGGGATGCGCGTGTCCCACGAGACGATCGTGCGCCACGAGGCGCCAGGTAATCGAGTGGAGGTGGGAGACCTTCGCCGTCGGTCCGTCGCAGCGGTCCGATAGAAGCTGGGGGCAGCCTGATCCGGGGAACGCCGGGGAAGGTGGCAAGCGGCCCCGACAACGACGGGACGGATCGGCACTGCCAGACGGTCCGGGTCCGGCAAGCAAGACCAGAAGGTGCAACGACAGTGAATCAGTGGTTGAAGTTCCGTAAGCGTGGGGCCGGCTCAAATCTGGTGGATAGGGGCCGGTGTGCAGTGCGTGACCTGTGCCGCGAGGTGAGGTCAACTCCGAAGCCGGTTGATTGTGCCGGTCAGGAGGCCACGGTGAAAGTCTGCGGCGTAGGCGTGGCGATGCTGCCGGGACAAAGCTGGGTCACCTACCTGGTCGATCGATTCCTTGGTGAACGCGGGAACCATCCCTGGTCGCCCTGTCCTTCGGCCAGCCGGGTCGGAGGTGGGCAGGTTCGTTGCCA
>JBGSWT010000106.1:0-3367 GCA_041751815.1 Pseudonocardiaceae bacterium | reverse complement strand
ACTTGGCGCAGCGCGCCCGGGCGGGCACGCTGACCTCGCTGCCCGGTGTCGGCGAGGTCACCGCCCGCTGTGTCACCGAATCGATCGCGGGGGAGCAGCCTGCTTACCTGTCCCGGCTGGAGGCTACCGGCGACGCATCAGCGGTCTCGGAAAGTCTGCGGCCGGAAGGGGCGGCCCTGCGCTCGGCGTTGCGCGGGGACTGCCACACCCATTCCGACTGGTCTGACGGCGGCTCGCCGATCGAGGAGATGGCGGTCACCGCCCGCGCGCTCGGCCACGAGTACCTCGTGTTGACTGATCACTCACCGCGGCTCACGGTCGCCAACGGGCTGTCTGCCGAGCGGCTGCGCCGCCAGCTCGACGTCGTCGCCGCGCTCAATGAGAGTCTCGCCCCGTTCCAGATCCTCACCGGGATCGAAGTGGACATCCTCTCCGACGGTGCACTGGACCAGTCCGAAAAGTTACTAGCGTTGTTAGACGTTGTCGTCGCCTCGGTGCACTCGAAGCTGCGGATGCCGGCTGCGGAGATGACCGAGCGGATGCTCACCGCGGTGGCCAATCCGCATGTCGACGTCCTCGGGCACTGCACTGGCCGAATGGTCACTGGCTCGCGCAAGCGCCCGGAATCGCAGTTTGACCCTGATGCGGTGTTCGCAGCCTGCGCTGAGTACGGCGTTGCGGTGGAGGTCAACTGCCGTCCTGAGCGCCTGGACCCGCCTAAACGGCTGTTACGGCTGGCCGTCGAGGCCGGTTGCCTGGTAGCCATCGACTCGGACGCGCACGCCCCCGGCCAGCTTGACTGGCTGCCTTACGGTTGCGAACGCGCCGCCGTCTGCGGGGTGACCGCTGACCGGGTGGTGAACACCTGGCCCGCCGGCATGCTACGGGACTGGGCTGCCAGCTAAGCCCGCGTGTCCGCACGCTGTGCGCGGTGTGTCCGCACGCTGTGCCCGTCCCGCCGACTGGCGGGGATCAGCCTTTCAGGGCCTTCGCAGCGGCTATGAGCAGCGCTTCCCGATCGGCAATCTTGATGCGGGTTCGTCCAGCCGCGACCCCGAGTGCTTGCTCGGCAGCGTCGATGGCCTCCCAGCCGGCCCAGGTGACCACCCCGACACCCCGTTGGGCGAGTTCGGCGATGATCGCGTCCGGTTCACGGTGGCGAGCACGGGGCAGGGCGTCAGCGTCAGCGAGAAGCTGCTCAACGGTCTCCTTGGCGTCACCCTTGTTGGTGCCGATCACTCCGGTGGGTCCGCGTTTGATCCAGCCGACCACATACTCGCCGACTGCGGGGGAACCGTTGCGCTGCACCCGGCCGGCAACGTGCGGGATCACCCCGGTCCGTTCGTCGAACGGGACCCCGGGTAACGGCAGCCCGCGATACCCCACCGAGCGCAGCAACAGCTGAGCCGCCAGGGTCACCTTCTCACCGGTGCCGGTGAGACCACCGCAGCCATCCAGGGCGTTGCGCTCGCACTCCACCGCCTCCACCCGCCCAGTGCCGTGCACGGCCACGGGGCTGAGCAGGAAGCGCAGGTGGATTCGGCGTGGCCGACCCTGCTGCGACCGGGTGGACCACTCTTGCAGCGTCTCGAGGTTGCGCCGCACCGTCTTGTTGCTCTCCACGACCCGCTCGCCGGCGTCGTCGAGTAACAGCTCAGCGGGGTCAACCACCACGTCGGCATTGGCCAGCTCACCCAGCTCGCGCAGCTCCTTCGTGGTGAACTTGGCCTGCGCCGGCCCGCGCCTGCCCACGATATAGATGTCGCTGATAGCGCTGGAGTCGAGCACCTTCAGCACATGATCGGGCATATCCGTGGGCTGCAGCTCCTCGGTCGTCTTGGCCAGGATCCGGGCTACGTCCACTGCGACGTTGCCGACCCCGACCACCACCGCGCTGCGCGCATCTAGGGTGAAAGCGTCCACCTCGGCATCAGGGTGACCGCAATACCAGGCCACGAACTGAGTTGCCGAGAAGCTGCCGGGGAGGTCTTCGCCGGGGATGGACAGGCGGCGATCCACCGACGACCCCGTCGCGTAGATCACCGCGTCGTAATACTCGCGCAGCTCCTGCACGCTGAGCCCGGCGCCCAGCTCGATCCCGCCGAGGAAGCGGACACCGGGCCGCTCCAGGATCTTGCGTAGGGTGATCTCCAGCGACTTCATCTTCAGATGGTCCGGCGCCACGCCGTAGCGCAACAATCCGTACGGGCAAGGCAGCCGGTCCACGACATCCACTGACACCCCGCCGTGCTTGCTCAGCTCATCGGCGGCGTACAGCCCCGAGGGGCCGGACCCGATCACCGCCACCCGAACCGGTCCGGACACTACTCACGCACCTCCTCGCCGCGCACACTGGCAGATTGCGGACCCGACGTTACGCCACCACTGTGATGAGGTGACGCAGTGACGAGACGGCGCAGTGCCGCGACACTCAGTCCGTCCCGCAGCTGCGGGTCCCCGCGCAGCACTGACACCCCATCCGGCCGGGCCAGGTCGTCGAGTATCACCACCGCACCGGACAGGTCCTGATCACGGGTGTACTCGTTAATCACCGCCACGCATGCCAGTCCCGCGGCAACAGCGGCGCGCACCCCGTTTGCCGAATCCTCCACGGCTACTGCGTTGGCGGGGGGCAAACTCAGGCGAGCCAGCGCCTCTAGGTAGACGGCCGGATCGGGCTTGAGGTCAGTGATGTCGGAACCGGTCACCACGACGTCGAACGCATCAAGTCCGAAAAGTATGTCGAGCAACGGCAGCACCCAATCACTGGTTCCCGTGGTGGCGACCGCGGTGTAGACGCCCGCGGCTCGCAGCTCACTCATTAGCCTCACGGCGCCTGGCCGAGCCTCCATTGCTCCCGTGCGGACCAGTGTGGTGAAGCGACGGGTTTTGTCCCGATGCAATTCGGCCGCGAGCGCCGTCGCTTCGGAAAGAGGGTGCCCTTTGGACTGGAGATAGCGTTCGATGCGTCGGCGACCGCCGGTCGTCGTGAGCAGGTCACCATATTCCGCCACGCTCCACCGGTAACCCAGCCCGGCAGCCTTGAATGCCTCATTGAATGCCACCCGATGGCCGTCACGCTCCGTGTCGGCTAGCGTCCCGTCCACATCGAAGATCACGGCCCGCAGCGGGTCGATCCCGGACGGCGGATCGGTGTCCGACGGTGGATCGGTGTCTGAACGGGGAGCTGCCGTGGCGTGCTGGAGAGCGTTGTGGTGCCGAGCGGTCGACATGGACGCCCACGCTAGGAGGCCCGGGGCGAGCCGGCCTCCCTCCGCGGAGTGGAACAGGCGGGGATCCGGTCGACAAGGCGCTAGCCGCCCGCCCCACTCGTCGATCCGGATCTGCGGCCCCGAGCCCCGTGGAA
>JBGSWT010000105.1:0-2255 GCA_041751815.1 Pseudonocardiaceae bacterium | reverse complement strand
ACGGGCTAAGATGTTTTCGCCACCTGGGACAGCTTAACCGCGGGTGGGGCCGTACGCTCATGATGGTCGCATAGTAGCCCGGTCCGAACGATTCTCCCATCGGTACGTCGTCGACCTCGACCCAGGCGGGCGGCGCAAGCGCTGGCGGCTCAACCACTCGCCCACCCGGCCCCACCTGCTGCGCCTGTCGCGAGCGGCTCGTGGTGGCTTCCCGTACCCAGCGTCGTCGCTCTCGTCGCGGACCATGGTGGTTGTGGTGGTTGAAGCCGAGCTGGCGCTGCCGAGGGGATGGACTGCCTCGGCCGAGATCCGCACGAAAGCGGCGATCGAGTCAGCCGCAATGTTGAGGACCCGCCACCGTGCTGGCTACAGCTATGTTCTCCCGATCGGACACATACAACGGCGGTATACGTGTGGATATGCTTACCCACCAGACGGATAAGTGTATGCACTACATGGTATATCGGATACCGGCTATCCCTTTTTGGGTGATTTTCAGGCACCCAGGACCGAGATGATTGCCTGATCGCACGACTGCCCGGACGCGCGCGAGACCCCCGACTCGCTTGAGCGGCTGGCGGCAACCCCCAGGATGCGGTGCGGTGGTTGCTCGGTTCTGGGTGTCGTTTCAGCTGGTCAGGTCACGGAGGAGTCGAGCGTGTGCTGTGGTGTCTCCGGGCCTGGTTGCGGCGGCGGTTTTACCGTGGCAGTCACCGGCCGGGTACGGGGAGGCGTGTTCGCCTCCAGCGGTGGCCGCAGGGACGAAGACATGGGAGGAAGTGAGTGATGAGGACCTCGGCGGGGAGGCTGCATGATTAAGCGTGGTGGTGCCACACCCGCAGCATCGCTTTGAGATCAGCGAGTACCTTGCGCGCCCGCTGACTTCGCGTCCAGAGGTCGCCTGCCGCGCTCATGTTGGACTACAAGAATGGTGGCGAGTGATGAGCCGACGGGGCGGAGCTGTACCCAAGACAGCGCCGGTGGGCTGGGTGTTTCTTGACCGACATCGGCAAGACGGCATCACGATCCGGTGGCGGCGTGGTGAGCGCCATGCGTACGTCCTGGAGGGTGATCGATTGGGCGACCACGGCATGAATGATGCAGTGGACACTATTCCCGTTTCTTCGGTCGGGTGGACTGATCATGCGGAGATACGGGCCCTGGGGAGACGGTGGGTGCAGGAGAGGCGGTAGGTTTCGTGACAGGACGTAAGGCTTGATCAGCAGGTCGTCCCTCGACCGTCCTCGCTTTGGGTCGTTCGTCGGCGTGAGTCTGTGTCGTGTTCTCGTGGGATTCATCGTAGTGGTGACCCGGATGTTCTGTCTGGGTAGGCGGGTGGTTCACTGTGGTCGGTTGCTGTTGAGCCAGCGAGTCGGTAGCCGGCGTGGGTACGCTGGTGAGCATGGGAAATGGTTTACGCGGTTTAACGTGGGTGGGAGAGCATGGCGGTGGAGCGGGAGCCCAATCCGCGGTTGCGGGATGCGATCGCGGTGACCGGTTGGACCTACGAGGCGCTTGCTCGGATGGTGCGGCGGGTGGCTGCGGAGAACGGCGAGGTGTTGCGGACCAACAAGTCGGCGGTGGCGCACTGGGTCGAGGGGGTGCGGCCGTCGGGGCGGTCCGGCCGGTATGTGGCCGAGGCGTTGTCGAGGCGGGCGGGGCGTGTGGTGTCGATGGCGGAGATCGGACTGGATCCCGGCGAGCTGGTGGCTGTGGTGGAGGATCCGGTCGCGGCGGTCATCGAGTTGGGTCGGGCTGACGTGGACCGCCGTCAACTCCTCATCGCGTCGACGTTCACCGTCGCGGGTGTGGCGATGCCGCTGACCTGCGACCACGAGACGGTGTCGCGCCTGCTGCGGGCCCGCACCGGTCTGGGGTTCGTCGGGGACCGGGATATCGACGCCGTGGGGGAGATCACCGCGGCGTTCACCGCGGCCGACGAGTGTCTGGGTGGGGGTCATGGATTGACTACGGTCGCCTCCTATCTGGCCGACACCGCCGCGCCGATGCTACGTGCCCGGTTCTCCTCCGACGCGCTTCGTCGTCGTGCGTTCGGGGTGGTGGCGGACCTGACGGATCTGGCGGCGTGGAAGCATCACGACCTGGGGCAGGAGGGCTTGGTTTCAACCGGTCAGAGCGCCACCAGTATGATCATGGTGGAACTCGACCAGTGGAGTGTAGTACGTGGCAAGTGGAAATGATCTCACCGACGACGACCGGGACTCTATAATGATCGGAGTTGTGCAGAACGAGTC
>JBGSWT010000104.1:0-3181 GCA_041751815.1 Pseudonocardiaceae bacterium | reverse complement strand
GGGCGGCCGCTGGTCTACGGGCTGGGGCTGGCCGGGCAGCGCGGGGTGGAGCACGTGCTGCGCGCGATCCTCGGTGATCTCGACCTCACGCTGGCGCTGGCCGGCTACGCCCGCCCGGCGGGATTGACGCCCCACAGCGTCGTCAAGGACGGTGGACACGGCCCGTGATCAACTTCGGTGTGTTCGGCTAATCTGCACGGGTGGGCAGCGGGATTGACGAGCCGCGCTGGCTCAATGCCGGCGAGATGCGGGCCTGGCGTGCGTATGTAGTCGGCAAGGCGGTGCTCGATTGCCGACTACATCACGATCTGCAGCAGCACCACCAGCTGGCGCTGGCCGACTACGAGCTGCTGGTCCGGCTTTCCGAGGCGCCCTGCGGGCAGGCCCGGATGAGCATCTTGGCCGAGCAGGTCGCGTCGTCGAAGAGCCGGATCTCCCACCAGATCGGCCGGATGGAGAAGGCTGGACTGGTGCGCCGCCAGGAGTGCCCGAGCGACGGGCGCGGCGTGATCGCTGAGCTCACCAGTCACGGCCGGCAAGTGCTGCGCAGCGCGGCTCCCACTCACGTCCGGGGTGTCCGTGACAACCTGATCGATCTGCTCTCCGACGACGAACGAACCATGCTGGCCGAGGTGTTCGAGCGGGTCATCAACCGGCAGCGCGAGCAGTGACGCAACCCCTCCGGTCGGGCTGCCCACGAATGGCGTAGTAGGTTCCCCCAACCAACCCGGGCGGGGTGCGCGCGGGCCTGACGGGATCGAGTGGTGGGGTTCATGACAGATCCGGCAGCAGGGATAGCAGCCAACGACGTAGGGGCCGACAGCGCCCCAGCGAATGGCATCCCAGTAAACGGCCTCTTCGCAAGCGGCCCTTCAGCGAACGGCCCCTCGGCGAACGGCACAGCGCGCGATGTGGAGCGCGAGCCGTCCGAGGAACGCCTTGCCCCTCCGCCACCCCGATTGAGGGTGCCTGGTCAAGTGCCTGAGCTCAAGCCTGACACGCCGATGCAGAAAGTTGTGTTGCCCGGACTGGTCGAGTTGACCTTGGGCAACGTCGTGGTGCCGGACCGGTTCAACCCGCATCGGATCGCCGGGTTCGTGACCCGCCTAGAGGATGTTCCAGCAAGCTCGTCGTCCGAACTCGCCCGGCGCTACGGGTTGGACCAGGTGGCCGGCTGGCCGGTCACCGACGAGCTGTACGTGCTGCGCTTCTACGCGCACAGCCCGCAGCTCTACATCGCGCCGTTCGAGCGCAGCGTCTACCAGGTGGATCTGCTCGAGCTCCCCGCCGGCACCGAGTTGTGGCAGATCGACGCCCAGGGCGACGAGCAGCGGGTGGGCGCCTACCTGAACCGGCAGGTCGGCTGGGTGAGCACCGCGCGACCGATGCTGGGTCCCGGAAGCTGGAACCGGCCTCCGGTGCCGTTGCGGCCCACCGTGCGCCGCGGTCTGGTCGCGCAGTACCGCGGTGACGACTTCGACGCCGACTTCGGCCCTCGTCCCGGCGAGGTGACCCTGCACACGCTGCCCGGCAAGCGCCCGCCGAAGGAGTTCACCGAACAGGCCGGCGCCTACACGCTGCCGGTCATGATCTGCGAGCTCGACGCACTGGACTTGGTGCGCTGGCGTGGTGGGTGGAACGGCTTGCCGGTCGAGCTGGTGGAGTCCGGGCCCGAGTACGTCGTGGTCCACTACATCGGAGAGAACGGCTCACGGGCTGCTGAGTTCGGTCTTGCCGAGGTCGATTACCGGGTATGGCGCGGTGCCGTGCCGCACAGCGAGCTGACCGACGTGCAAGAGCAGCGCGTGGAGCTCCACGCCTCCTGAGTGGGTCTGGCCGAGCACCCGCTAACGTGCACGATCGGAAGCGTGGCAGAGCGGTCTAATGCACTCGCCTTGAAAGCGAGAGGTGGGCAACCACCCGGGGGTTCGAATCCCTCCGCTTCCGCCCTTCTGCCAGCAGAAACACAGCGATAGTGATCATTTTTTGGCCCAGTGTTGACGCCGGTGGTTGCATTTCTGGTGGCATGTGAGCCGCAAGGTGACTCACATGGTTGCCTGTCCCACCGGATGGTTGCGGTGTGCGGTAGAGGGTTCTTGGTGCATGGAGATTCTGCACCTCATGGCTGGAGGCGCGCTCCGCCGTCACGGTCTAGGTGTGCTTGGTGGAGAACTTGCCTGGTCAGCCGGGGATCCCGGGCCAGAGATTTTGCCGCGTCCAGCCCGTACGGCCCAACAGCGGCGCGGTTACGACGGTGGGCCGCGCAGACGCGCCGCAGCAGCAGCGACGATGCGGTCGCGTATCGGGCGATTGCACTTAGCTGCAAAGCGAGCGCATCAGCTCCGAGGTCCCTCCTAGCCGCGCCGTCGAGATCGGCCCCGCCGCCACCAGCGTGATCGATGAGCTGCTCGCGCACCACGCGCTGTTCCTGCTGCGTGCCACCCAGGGCGTCCTCGACCTGGCCGCCAACCATGATCCTGCCCGGCTCGAGGCCGCCTGCGCAAAGACCACCACCGCCACAGACCCCTCAAACCGCACGATCAAGGGATCCTCGCCGCCGGCACCGAGACCGATCCCGCCACTATCCGCCCGGCCGGCGCCACCGCATCGCTGCTCCTGTCCCCACCACGACCGACCCAGGAAAGGACACCACCCGGTGAACACACCGATCATCGACAACAACGCGCTGATCGCGTCGCTGTGCGCGCTGAAGCTGTCCGGGATGCCGCAAATCCTCGACGCGCGACTGGCATCCAGACCCGCGCCGGGGATCTCGGACGCCTGGAGTTCCTCCAAGTCCTGTGCCACGACGAGATCTCCCGCCGGGAGACACCGCCATCACCCGCCGCACCCGGTGCGCCCGTCTCCAGGAGACCCTCACCCTGGAAGGCCCTCGACTTCGACGCCACAAAATGCCCCGCGCAGATCCGTGACCTCGCCGCGCTGGCTCCAAGCCGGCGAATCGGTGATCCTCTATGAGCCGGTCGGGTGCCGGCGAAACACATGGCCCCGACAACCTGAGCGCCAAGACGGAGAGCCAGTGTTACGGGAGCCGCACGGAATCGTCCACCACTACGTCCCTCTGTATCGGACACCGTAGGAAAAGACATCATCACGATTGACCACGAACTCCGGCGGGAGTTCCGAGATCTATGCGTCGTCACCAGCAAGCTCACCTTTA
>JBGSWT010000103.1:0-4910 GCA_041751815.1 Pseudonocardiaceae bacterium | reverse complement strand
GCCGAGTGGCTTAGGCAAGGGCCTGCAAAGCCCTGTACGCGGGTTCGATTCCCGCCTCCGCCTCGGGCGATTAGCTCAGTGGGAGAGCGCTACCTTGACACGGTAGAGGCCACTGGTTCAATCCCAGTATCGCCCACCAGCACTGCTGTGAGCAGGCCGGAGAACCATCCAAACGGCGGCTTGCAAGTGTGAATACATCGCGCTACGTCGCGATCGGCCAGCGTACTAGATTACGTGGCTTGGTCGATTTCCTCCGGCTCGGGCACGGGCGAACTTGAGTAGAAGAAATTACTGTCTTAGCCGTGATCGTCCAACTACAATCGGTGCCCGTGCGCAGATCTCAGCAAGGCAGCGACGACTTGGTTCCCCTGCACCAGCCGTTCGAGACCTCGCTTCGTGGATTCGACCGACGGCAGGTCCTGGAGCATCTGGAATCGCTCGATGGCCGCATCGCGATAGTGATTGCAGATCGGGATGCGGCACTGGCGCAAGTCGCCGACCTCAGCAAGGTGTTGGATCACCTTCGCTCGGAGAGCGGGCTACTCGAGCACCTGCGCCGGGAGGCGGAGCAGGCGGCCTCGCAGGTCGAGCGCTTGCTGGAGTCACCGATGGCCGAAGCCACTGCCCGGATCCAGCGCATCATGCGGCTGGCCGAGGAGGAGGCAGCCGGACTCAAGGTCAACGCCGAGGAACAGATCCTCGCACAGAGAGCACTCGCTGAGCAGGAGATCGCCGAGCTGAGAGTCCACGCCGAGCAAGAGATCACGAGGCTTCGAGCGTGCGCCAGCAGCGAAACCCAGTCGCTGTTCGAACACACGACACGACACTGCGACCAGCTCGAGGCGGATTTCGTCCGGCGGCAGGAGGTCGCCGAACAAGAGTCGGCGCAGGTGATCGCCCGACGTGATGCTGAGGCGGCCGAACGCATCCGCGGCAGCGAGATGCGCAGCATGGTTCGCTTGCGCCTCATGCTGCAGGCCGTCGACGAGCGGGCCTCTGCGATCGAGGGAGACGAGACTGCGCTGCGCGAGCTGCGCGCCCGGGTCGCAGAGGAGGTGACCGCGCTCGAAGCGTTGCGCACGAAGGTCACCGCGGCGCTATCCACCACTCACCAGGTCTTGACGGAAGCGATCGGGCAGGTCCAGCAGACCATGGACGACGGTCCTGAGGGTTCCGTACAGGTGCCGATCCAGCGCAGCTCCGAGGGCGGGAAGATCTACCTGCTCAATGCCGGCGCCGAGGAACGGCGGTCCACGTACCCATCCAGTTGAGCCGGTGCAGCCCCGTACCGTGACGAGTGAAGAATCCGGCGGGTTGCGTGGAAAAACACGCAGCGATTCGCTCCACGCCGCAACGCCGCGTGGCTGATCCGGCGGTTTGCGGCCGAATAATCTCGCAGTCATGAGCATCTTCGACACGTCAGATCCCGCCACGTCCGGGTTCATCGCGGCCGACGAGCAGTGGAGCACGCACAACTACCACCCACTGCCCGTTGTGATCACCGCGGGAGAGGGTCCGTGGGTCACTGACGTGGCCGGCCGCCGTTACCTGGATTTCCTCGCCGGCTACTCGGCGCTGAACTTCGGGCACCGGCATCCCGCTCTGGTGGCTGCCGCGATGCACCAAATGGGACGGCTGACGCTGTCCTCGCGTGCCTTTCACCACGATCTGTTCGGCGCATTCTGCCGGGAGCTCGCCGAGTTGACCTCAACCGAGATGGTGCTCCCGATGAACTCCGGCGCCGAAGCCGTCGAGTCTGCGATCAAGGTGGCCCGGCTGTGGGCTCACCGGGTCAAGGGTGTCCCGGACGGCACCGCGGAGATCGTGGTGGCAGACGGTAACTTCCACGGCCGCACCACCACGATCATCTCGTTCTCCACCGACGAGGTCGCCCGCGCCGGGTTCGGCCCGTTCACCCCAGGTTTCGTGGTGGTCCCCTACGGGGATCTCGAGGCTCTGCACGGCGCGATCACGGCCCGAACGGCCGCCGTCCTCGTTGAGCCGGTGCAGGGCGAGGCGGGTGTTCTAGTACCACCGCCGGGTTACCTGGCCTCGGTCCGTGCAGCCTGCGACGACGCGGGCGTGCTGCTGATCGCCGATGAGATCCAGTCCGGGCTGGCCCGCACCGGGGAGTTGCTGGCCCTGGACTATGAAGGGGTGCGGGCCGACCTCTACACCCTGGGTAAAGCGCTGGGCGGGGGAATCCTGCCCGTCTCGGCGGTGGTCGGGCGACGCGCCGTACTAGGTGTGCTTCGGCCCGGGGAACACGGGTCCACCTTCGGAGGGAACCCGTTGGCCTGCGCTGTCGGCCTCGCGGTAGTCACGCTGCTTGCCACCGGCGAGTTCCAGGCCCGCTCGCGGGAGCTGGGGGCGCACCTGCACACCCGGCTGGCCAAGCTGATCGGGCACGGGGTCGCGCGGGTCACCGGCCGAGGCCTATGGGCCGGGGTGCACATCGCTCCCGGGGGGCCGACTGGGCGGATGGTGGCCGAGGCGTTGATGGCTCGCGGAGTGCTCTGCAAGGAGACCCACTCCGCGGTGGTGCGCATCGCGCCGCCGCTGGTGATCACCCGTGATGAGCTGGACTACGGCCTCGACGCCCTCACCGACGTGCTCACAGACTAAGTCCGCCCATCCCCACCGCCGTTCGGAGCCGAATCGCGGTCCGGCGACCGCTGCTCGAGGTCAGCTACCGATGAGGGCAGCGAGGCCGTCGAGGACACGGTGCATACCGAAGTCGTAGGCGTGCTCGGGGCTGTACGCGCCGCTATGTGCAGCGCCAGCCGCGGCACCGACGCGAGCGGCGATCGGATAGGCATCGGCGTCGAAGATCCGGGCGAGCAGGGGCGCGTTGGCGGCCCACCATTGCTCGTCGTCCATGGCGCTGTCCTGCTGGGAGAGGCGGGCGGCAGTGGCGTCGCGGGCGCAGGCTTGGACGAAACTGAGCAGGTGGGTCAGCGAGGCATCCATCTCGACGTCGTCGAGGCCGAGGCCGTCCAGCGCTGACAGCTCGTGCTCGTACTTGGCCATCAGCCCCGGACCGAGTGGTGGCCTGGTGGTGGAGACAGTGGCCGCCCAGGGGTGAGCCTCGAACAACGCCCTGTTCTCCTCGGCAACGGCGGTCACTCGCTGCCGCCACGGCTGTCCCGTCGTGTCGGTCCGGGGCATCAACGCGTAGGCGGCATCGAGCATCAGGTCCAACAGCTCGGCCTTGCTGGGCACGTAGGTGTACAGCGTCATCGGCGCCACCCCCAGCTCCTGGGCCACCCGCCGCATCGTCACGGCCGCCAGACCCTCGCTGTCGGCCAGCGTCGTCGCCGCGCTCACCACAGCGTCGATGCTCAGACCTTGCCGTGGCCCGCGTCGTGCTGCCGTGGCAGACACTCGCCAGAGCAGCTCAAGAGTGCGGGCCGGATCACCGGCGCTGCTGCGTTCGACGGACACGGGAACATCATCTCATGTCGTACGTTGTACAATATACAAAGTACGACAGTCGGTGCCTGCCGGCGTGTCACCACCGCATCGCTCGAGGAGCACCCATGCGAATCACCGCTTCCGCCGTCGCGTTGAACGTGGAGGACGTCGCGGCGTCCAGCGCCTTCCTGATTGATCACTTCGGCTTCCACGAGGAGATGGCGGCCGACGGCTTCGCGTCGCTGGCGCGTGCGGACGCCGGGATGAACGTCGCCTTCCTGCGCAGGGGCCTCGAGACGCTGCCTGAAGACCAGCGCAACGACCACGCCGCCGGCCTGATCCTCGCGTTCGTCGTCGACGACCTCGAAGGTGAGCTGGCCCGGCTACGTGGCGAGGACGTCGCCATCACGATGCCGCTGACCAGCGAAGAGTGGGGCGAGCGGGCATTTCAAGTAAGGGATCCCAACGGCGTCATCGTCCAGCTCGTCGATTGGAACGCCCGCACCGACGAGTGAATTGCTCTCGCACGCTCACCGCAGGCTCACCGCGGCACTGTCAGCATCACCACACCGCCAGATCTGGATGCGAGGAGAGCCCGTGCCCGTGCGCCTGCACCGGGTCCCGCGGGGCCTGCGAGCGTTGACGGTGCTGCTGGCGGTACTCCTGGGAGGGTGCACCGCAGGTCCCTCCGACCGACCTGCGGTGGCGGTGCGGGACGCTAACCTGCAACCGCAGCGTCCCGTGGAGGTTGCGCCCAGCGACACACCGCTGCCACCCCCCGGTGAGTACTACCCTCATTCACTGCTCTGGCAAGACTGCACGAGCGGGATCGCCGCGGCGCTGGGCACGGCGAGCCCACGACGGGTGGATTGCAGCGAACTCCGCGTCGACGCCACGGTGTCGCGGCCGGCGTTCGGGAACTCGCTCAAGCTGGACCTCACCCGGATCGGCGATGGCCCGGCCCCGCTGGTGGTGCTCGGCGAGGCGTCCGAGGAGCCCGGGACGGTTCGGGCGGTACGGCTGGCTCAGCAGCTGCCACCCGCCCTCCTGGACCGTTTCACCTTGATCGGACTGGCTCGCCGCGGCACCGGACCCAGCGAACCGTTGGACTGCATACCGAAGACGATCAGGAGCCAGATCGTCGGCATCGATCCCGACGTCAGCGCACCCGGACAGCTGGATTCGCTGCTCGACACCACCCGCGCCGCCATTCAGACCTGCGTGCAAGACCTCGGCGAAGTGCTGACGGCGATCAACTCCACCGGCACCGCCGACGACCTCGAGCAGCTCCGGGTCACCCTGAACGCGCCGGTGCTCAACGTGGTCTCGCACGGCGAGGCGTCCCAGGCGGTCACTGACTTCCTGCGCCGTTATCCCAACTCGGTCGGGCGGGTGGTGCTCGACGGCGCCCTCGATCCCACGCTCGACGGCATTGCCGCAGCAGAGGCCACCTTGGCGGCCGCGGAGGCCGGCTACACCGCGTTCGCCACCGACTG
>JBGSWT010000102.1:0-2214 GCA_041751815.1 Pseudonocardiaceae bacterium | reverse complement strand
CCGAGGCGGCGCCACGCAGCGCCATCAGCCCCGAGCATGGCGGGCATGGTGGCGCCTCCGCGGGGCCAAGTACGCCGGCGCCGGTTCGGTGCGCTGCCGAGGTTCAGTGCAGTCATCTCGTCACGGAACGTGACACCGCCGGAGCGGCCGGAGGGGGGTCTTGCCCTACCTTCGTGGGCGGCCACGCTGCGCACTCTCCCAACTCGACACTTGACGTCGCCCCCAGCTCGCGACCCGTACACACTCACCGTGTCTTTCAACCAGCGCAATCGGCGCTGGACTACTGGAACAACCCCGGGTCAGTTGCGAGCGCCCACCGATCTGCGCATGGCGTGCTCGACCAGCGCGATCAGCGTGTTCTTGGTCGACTCCCGCTCGCGGGCATCACACGGGATGATAGGTATCGCGGAATCGATGGCCAGCGCTTCCCGGACGTCCTCGACGCTGTGGCTGAGCACACCATCAAAACAGTTCACCCCGACCAGATACGGCAGGCCGCGATCCTCGAAGAAGTCCACCGCGGCGAAGCAGTCAGCCAGCCGGCGGGTGTCCACCAGCACCACCGCGCCGATCGCGCCACGTACGAGGTCATCCCACATGAACCAGAAGCGGTGCTGTCCTGGAGTGCCGAACAGGTAGAGGATCAGCTCTGCGTCCAGAGACACGCGCCCGAAATCCATCGCCACTGTGGTGGTCGACTTGTCCGGTGTGGCGGCGAGGTCATCCACCGCGATACTCGCATCAGTGAGCACGGCCTCGGTGGTCAGCGGCGCGATCTCGGAAACGGAGCCGACCAGAGTCGTCTTGCCGACGCCGAACCCTCCAGCCACGACGATCTTCGCGGAAATCGCACCAACTCCACCCGCGGGTTCCCGCCCGGCGGGCTGACCGGGCGCAGCCACGCCCGGCCGGACCGATGGTGCCCACTGCGCCGATGGGGCCGACGGGGAGCTGGCCCGATCAGAGGCGACGAAGTCCACTCAACACCCTTTCCATCAAGGCAACCTCCGGCGTGTCGCCAGAGGCGTTCGCTGTGCGGTGCACCATGATCAAGCCGATATCTGCCATGTCACCCAGCAGGACCCGGGCCACGCCCAGCGGCAGGGATAGTAGAGCGGCGACCTCAGCCACCGATCGGGGGTCACGGCACAGCTCCGCCACAGCCCGGTGTTCCACACTGGTCAGCGCCGCTACGTCACGACCGTGCTCGCTGGTAGACACCAGGGTCTCAACCTCGAGGTCGAATACCGGCGAGGTACGTCCCCCGGTCCAGGTGTATGGCCGCACCGAGGAAGCTGAGGCCTCCAGCTCCCCCCACTCGTCGAAAGCCGCAGTTCTCGGGACTGGCCGCGACACCGAAACCGGCTCCTGCGGCGGAGGCGATGACTTCTTCGAGGACTTCTTCGAGCGCTCGCGGCGCCCGCCCAACCGCCAGGGACCGCTACTGAGATTGTTCAGCACCTCGGCGAAGGACTGCTCATCGCCGTCACCGCCAGTCGGTTTGCTCACCACAAGTCACCGCCGGAGTCATCGGCCCAGCGCACCGTGCAGTTCGGCGCGGCTGAGCGGGGTGAGCTGCTGGCCAACCCGGTCGACCAGCAGCGTCATCTCGTACCCGACCAATCCGATATCGCAGCCCGGGGCGGCCAACACCGCGAGGCTGGAGCCATCGCTGATCGACATCAGCAGCACGATTCCGCGCTGCATCTCGACCACCGTCTGCACGACCTCCCCCGCGTCGAAACAGCGAGCCGCTCCCTGAGTCAGGCTGACCAGCCCAGACGCCACTGCGGCGAGCTGATCGGCACGGTCCCTGGGCAGGTAGGCCGACGCGGCGAGTGGCATACCCTCAGCCGACAGCACCAGAGCGTGCGCCACCCCGGACACCCGATTGACAAAGTCGTCCACCAACCAACCGAAGCGGTCCGACTGCGTCTGGGGAACGGTCACTTCGTCTCCTCTTCTCCATCCTGCTGCTCTGACGACCCGTCAGCCTTCTGGTCAAGACCTTGGCGGGTCTGACGCCCTTCGCGGATGCCCTGCTGGTAACTCGCGAGCCGCCCGCGGATCGACTCCGCGCTACGCACCGGCGTACTCCTGGACTCGGCGGTCTCGGTTGTTGCCCCGACGGCACCGGGCACCAGCAACGCCCGCGGCTGCCGCCGGGGAAGCCCGGTGGCAGTCAATTCCGCACTCACCGGCATGGCCAGCGCC
>JBGSWT010000101.1:0-3150 GCA_041751815.1 Pseudonocardiaceae bacterium | reverse complement strand
CACAAGCTGATCTGCGTACCCGCACGCCTGGTCTGCCACGCCGGCGCGCTCGACCTGCGACTACCACCGGGCTATCACCTGCTCGACGAGATCCTCGCCCGCCTCCGCGCCCTCCCGGCAACGTCCTGACCAGGCCACACGGCCCCAACAACCCCGGAACCCGCCCACCCGAGGCGACACTCGGGCACTCAGCCTGTCTCCACCACGGAAACCACCCCAAAAAGATCAACAAATCCAAGCCAAGATCCACTCATCCACTAACTCGCGGAATCGGGTCTGATGGTGTGCGCGGTTCAGACTAATCAGACGGTCTCGATAGGCGTCGCCTGGATTTCCGCGCCACCCCCGTGCGAATTGTCGCCGCCCGAAATCGCGGCGTTTCAAGCTACAGCCACGCGGAATGGCCGCGTCATCGTCCCGCGACCGCGATTCAGCTCCGAATGGCACTCGGCGGGACGTTCAGAACCGCTATTCGGCTCCGAATGGCGGTGGACGTGGCCATGTACTGTGGGCAGATCGCCCTCTCAGCTGGTAGATCGTGTCCGGCGTAGGCTGGGTGACTAACATCCAGGACGATGGGAGGGGAGAGTTATGAACCTGGACCCGACGCTGCCAGTGGGCAGGCGGATCAAGCTACTGCGGGAGCGGCGGGGGTTGTCCAGGGCGGTAGTCGCTGGTCTGTGCGGCCGCAGTGAAAGTTGGCTCAAGAAGATCGAGCAGGGCACCCGTCAGGCGTGCGTTTGCCGACGTTGCTTCGACTTGCGGAAGTTCTCCGGGTCGACGACCTCACTGAGTTGACCGGGCAACATCTCCCGCTTGCGGTGTACGGCAGGCCAACCCACCAGGCAACACCGATGCTTCAGCAGGTGATGACGACGTACCCGCTCGGAACCGTGCCCGCAGCGGAAGCTGACCGGTTGCCTTCGGTAAGTGAGCTACAGGGCAGGCTGGATGATGCGGTCACGCTTTGGCGCACCGCGTTATCCCCGCGCCGAGGTTGGCGCGCTGCTTCCTTCCCTGCTCATGGAGACGCAACAGGCTGTGCGCGTGCTGGTTGGCTCTGAGCGACGCACCGCTCAGGCTGTGCTTGCGGGAAGCTACCACATGGCACAAAGGCTCCTTTCCTACCAGCCAGCGCCAGAACTGGTGTTCCTCGCCACCGATCGCGGCATGATGGCTGCGCAGGAGGCTGATAATCCTATCGCTATTGCCAGGAGTGCATGGTATCCGGCTCGCGTGTTCCAGGACTCTGGCCAACTGGACCAGGCCGAACGCGTCGTGAACGACGCGGCCGAGCTGCTGAGGCCAGGAATTGACGGTGCATCGACCGAGTGCAGAGCGGTGTGGGGTTCCCTACAGCTCGCTATGGCGCTGACGGCAGCTCGCAACTACGATTTCGGCACGGCGTGGCGCTTCTGGGATATAGCCGAGGAAACCGCACGGTCGCCTGGCCCGGACTACTGTTATCCGTGGAACGGGTTTGGCCCGTTGGAGATGCAAGTCAAGGGCGTGGAGATCGACGTGACCTTGGGACGGTATGGCGATGCGGCACGCCGCGCGGAGACTATCGATGTGGATTTGATGCGCTCTCCGTCGCAGCGCTCACGTTACCTCGTCGAGCTTTCCCGTGGTTATCTCGCCCGGCGGGATGATGTTGCCGCTTGGCATCTCTTGTCGAGGGCGCATCGTGAGTCACCGGAGATGGTGAAACATGGCCAGTTTGGCCGCTGGCGGAGAGGCTCAGTGGCGAGGAGTCAATGGAGTCCACTGGAGTCGACGAGCGGATGCTGAGGCTGCTCGCGGTCGTGATTATTTTGCTCAGGCGGCACTGTGTTACCAGGTTACCAGGCGAAACCAGTGCAAAAACTGTGGGCCGATGAGAGGGACATGGTGGTTCTGGCATAGGCAACCGCAGTGCACGGTGTACAGAAGCCTTGACTTCGCCATGAGGCAACCCTTGAGCTGGGTGAGGTGGCAGCTGTCTCATGGCGCTGAAGCTGAGGTGGGTTTGGAGGATGAACTGCCCTAGACGGGCCCTAGACGCGATGAAGGCCAGTTCGGCCGTCGGTTCGCACCGTGAACCTTACGCCGCCGCTTGACCGGAGCATTGGAGATCACGGCGTGGCGGTAGCTGACAGCACCTGAACTTCCCCATGCATGCCCGGTGCTTGCAGGAGTTAGCGATGGCGTCTATCGTCGCTACTGGATGAAGGGGATGAGCAGGTGAAGCGGGTTGACGAGACAGTGCAGGACATCGGCGACTATATCCGCGCGCAGCGCAACATCGCGCAGCTGTCACTACGCCAGCTCGCCAAGATCGCCGGTGTGTCCAACCCGTATCTGAGCCAGGTGGAGCGGGGGTTACGCAAGCCCAGCGCCCGGATCCTGCAACAGATCGCCACCGGGCTCCGGATCTCTGCCGAGGCCCTCTACGTGCAAGCGGGAATCCTGGATGAGCGCGCCGGGGGCCCGGTCGTCGACGCCGTCGTCGCCGATGTCGACCTCTCTGAGCGGCAGAAGCAGGTGCTGCTCGAGGTTTACGAATCGTTCCGGCGGCAGCATCGTGAACAGTTCGCCCACGGCGAAGCCATGGTGGACGGTGCCGCTGCCCAGCCCGGTAAGGAGTGAGAACATGCCCGCACTACCCACTACCCAAGACGTGCGCCGGATGCGCAAGCAGGCCGAGGCAGGCGTCACGGTCACGTTCGACGCGGTGAAGACCCCGTTGTTTGCGGTGTTGGGCGCGGTGGACGCCGCTGCACATACCGAACTGCGCAAGCTGGCCGGTACTTGCGGGCAGGCTGTGCGGGAGGCCTACGTCGCGCTCGTCGAGCGTGGGGAGGAAGTCTTCGACGACTTCCGCAGCCAGCCGCGAGTCAAGCAGGCACTGGACTCGGTCGAGTCTGGTGTCGACACCGCCCAGCAGCGGCTGGAGGTCGTGGTCCATGACCTCACCTTCGCCGCCGCTGACCTGCGGACCCGGTTTGCTCGGACCAGCCGATCCGTCGGGGAGGAGGTTGCTCGAGATGCCGAATGGGTCGGCACGGCGGCCGCCCGGCAGGTGCGGACGACCGCGGGTGATGTTTCCGAGGCCGTGACCGAGGCCGGCGAGGAGGCCGCCTACGAGACCCGCCGCGAGGCCCGAACGGC
>JBGSWT010000100.1:0-5886 GCA_041751815.1 Pseudonocardiaceae bacterium | reverse complement strand
GCGCCATCCGCCGCGAGGCCGGCATGCGGCCGCGCTTCCTTGAGCACGACGCGGGCGCCGGTCCGCTGGTCCCGCGCCTCGTAGAGTCCCCCGCCGTTGGAGAAATGCAGGACCTGCTCGATTCGGTAGGGCAGCTTCGCGACTGTAGTGGCATTGCGCGCTGCGAGTTGGGGAACAAGCAGGTCCGGCAAGGACACCCACGGCGGGGTGGCGAACACCGCATCCCTGCGGTCCGGCACCAGCGCACCGGTGGGATCCTCGATGGCCGGGACCTGGTGGCCCCGCGCCGATAGGCAGTGCCGCAGCGCGAAACCGCCGTAACGAACGTAGAGTGGGCCATCATTCCAGCGCAGGTCACTGAGGATGTACGGGCCTGGCTCGCCAGACAGCCGGTCACCCAGATCGTGCAGGATCATTCCCAACGCGTCGACATCAGCCGGGTAGATCGTGACGAACTTTCCGCTGGATCCTCTCGACGCGTACTTTGCGTTTCGCATGTGGACGACGTTTCGGGAAGCCAGGAACTTGAAGTGGATCCGGCGCGGGATGCAGTACGCCCACACGATTTCTAAAATTCGTTCCGCGTTGTCGAGACACGCCGATGCGTGGATCTTCCAGCCCTGCTGAGGAACCGAGGCACCGACCGGGTTCATGACTACCCAATTGTCGACCGTGCGCCGTTCCCAACCCTCCGGAACCAGCCGTTGCGCTGCGTCGAAGGATTCAGAGCGGTTCGGCCCAATCATCGAGTCGTAGAACAACGGATCCGCGATGCAGTACACCTCGTAACCGTCGTCCACTAGATCCCCCTTGTGCGGCACCGATCATTGCTATGCACAAATATTCGTGCCTGGAGGGGCCTTACGGCAAGTGGTGTTCGTCAGGCCTTCGATGTGAAGGAATCACTGGTGTCCCAGTGATGAATACTGGCGCCTCAGCTCAGGCAACTGGGACCGAGCAGGGCCTTGAGGTCGCCCATCAGCGCGCTGGTCGGCGTCACCCGCAGGCCCTCATCGAGCCGCAGTAGATGCTTGCGTCCGCCATTGATCAGGCACAGCCGTACCTCCTGCGGGCCCGGGTGCCGGGCCAGCACGTCCTTGAGCCGGGCCACCCGCTCAGGGGTGCAGCGTGCGGCGAGCATGCTGACCGTCACCGGCTGTCCGGTGCCGGCCTGGCCGATGCCGGCAGGGCCGCTTGCCTGGGCGAGGTCGGGAACCACGAGGTCGTTGGCGATCAGCGAGATCCGGTCGTCCCGCTTGGCCACGCGGGCCTTGACCAGAACAATCGTGTCCTCGGTGACATTAACCCCAACCACTGAGTAGGTTTTGGGGAAGAACAACACCTCGATCCCCGCGGCCAGATCCTCGAGCTGGGCGGCCGCCCACGGCTCGCCGTTGCGGTTCACCCGTCGGGTCACGCTCGCGAAGATCCCGCCGACGATCACCTGGGCGCCATCGGCGACGGTGCCGTCCAGGATTGACGGGATCGGGGTGTCGGCCTGGCGAGCCAGGATGTGCTCCATACCACGCAGCGGGTGCCCCGACACGTAGAGACCGAGCATTTCGCGTTCCAGTGCAAGCTGATGCTTGGTGTCCCATTGATCAGGGGGCACCGGTACATCGAACAGTCCGACACCGGCACCATCGCCAGGTTGACTGCCGAACAGGTCGAACTGTCCGATCGCCTCGGCGCGCTTGGATTCCATGACCGCATCGATTGCCTCGCCATGGACCAGGTGAAGGCCTTTGCGGGGGTGACCGAGCGAGTCGAATGCGCCGGCCTTGACCAGCGACTCGACGACCTTCCGGTTGCTAGCTACCGCGTCGACCTTGCGAAGGAAATCGGAGAAGTCGGTATAGGAACCCTTCTCGGTACGTGCCCGGGTGATCGCATCGACGACATTGCCACCCACGTTACGGATGGCACCGAGACCGAATCGGATGTCATGACCAACCGCGGTGAAATCCCGCTCGGAGGAGTTCACGTCCGGCGGCAGCACTGTGATGCCCATCTTTCGGCACTCGGCAAGGTAGATAGCGGCCTTGTCCTTGTCGTCGCCTACGCTGGTGAGCACCGCCGCCATGTACTCGGCCCGATAGTTTTCCTTGAGGTAGGCCGTCCAGTACGACACCAGACCGTAGGCGGCGGAGTGCGCGCGGTTGAACGCGTAGTCGGAGAAGGGCAGCAGGATGTCCCACAGAGTCTTGACCGCGGCACCGGAGTAGCCGTTGTCCTTCATCCCCTGGGCGAACCCCGCGTACTCCTTGTCGAGGATCTCCTTCTTCTTCTTGCCCATCGCGCGGCGCAGCAGATCCGCTTTGCCCAGCGAGTAGCCCGCGAGCTTCTGGGCGATGGCCATGACCTGTTCCTGGTAGACGATCAGACCGTAGGTCTCCCCCAGGATCTCCTTCAGCGGCTCGGCCAGTTCCGGGTGGATCGGCGTGACCTCTTGGCGCCCGTTCTTGCGGTCGGCGTAGTCGTTGTGCGCGTTCGCACCCATCGGGCCCGGCCGGTACAGGGCGCCCACTGCGGAGATGTCGTCGAACTCGGTGGGCGCCATCCGACGCAGCAGGTCACGCATCGGCCCGCCGTCGAGCTGGAACACGCCGAGTGTTTCACCGCGAGCGAGCAGATCGTAGGTGTTCTGGTCCTCGAGCCCGACGTCCTCGATCACCAGCGGTGGCTTGCCGTTGAGCTCGATGTTGCGCAGCGCGTCGTCGATGATGGTCAGGTTGCGCAGGCCCAGGAAGTCCATCTTGAGCAGCCCGAGCGTCTCGCAGGCGCCCATGTCGAACTGCGTGATGATCGCGCCGTCGGAGTCCCGTCGCTGGATCGGGATGATGTCCATCAGCGGCTCGCTGGACATGATCACGCCGGCGGCGTGCACGCCCCACTGCCGCTTGAGTCCCTCGAGACCCAGGGCGGTGTCGATGATCTCCTTCACCTACGGGTCGATGCCGTAGAGGGCGCGGACCTCCGAGGCCTCCTTGTAGCGCTTGTGCTTCTCGTCGAAGATTCCCGACAGCGGGATGTCCTTGCCCATCACGGCCGGTGGCATCGCCTTGGTGATCCGATCCGCCACCGCGTAGCCGGGCTGGCCGAACAGCACCCGGGCCGAGTCCTTGATCGCGGCCTTCGCCTTGATCGTTGAGTAGGTGATGATCTGGGCGATCCGGTCCTCGCCGTACTTCTCCGTGGTGTAGCGGATCATCTCACCGCGCCGACGCTCGTCGAAGTCCATGTCGATGTCGGGCATCGAGATGCGCTCGGGGTTGAGGAAGCGCTCGAACAACAGCTTGTGCTTGATCGGGTCCAGGTCGGTGATCCCGAGGACGTAGGCGACCAGCGAGCCGGCGGCCGAACCACGGCCGGGCCCGCACCGGATGCCGACCTTCTTGGCGTGCTGGATGAGGTCCGCGGTGACGAGGAAGTAGCCGGGGAAGCCCATCTTGATGATGACGCCGAGCTCGTACTCGGCCTGCTTGCGGTACTGGTCGGTGACGCCGTTCGGGAACCGGTTGTGCAGGCCCCGCTCGACCTCCTTGATCAGCCAGCTTTCCTCGCTCTCTCCGTCCGGGACGGGCGCGCGGGGCATCAGGTCTCGACCCTCGGTGAACTCGACCTGCACCCGTTCGGCAATGCGCAGGGTGTTGTCGCAGGCCTCGGGGAACTCCCCGTCCCACATGTTCCGCATCTCCTGCGGCGACTTGAGGTAGAAGTCCTGCGCGTCGAACTTGAACCGGTTGGGATCGGACATGGTCTTGCCAGTCTGCACGCACAGCAGCACCTCGTGCGGCTTGGCGTCCTCGGCGTAGGTGTAATGCAGGTCGTTGGTGGCCAGTCCAGGCAGGTCAAGCGTCTTCTTGAGCCGGACGAGGTCGTCGCGGACCCGGCGCTCGATCTCGATGCCGTGGTCCATCAACTCGCAGAAGAAGTTGTCTCGGCCGAAGATGTCCCGGTAGTCAGCGGCGGCCTGGCAGGCGGCATCGAACTTGTCCTGCTGTAGCAGCCGCTGCACCTCACCCGAGGGGCAGCCAGTGGTGGCGATGATGCCCTTGCCGTAGGTCTCGAGCAGCTCGCGGTCCATCCGGGGCTTGTAGTAGTAGCCCTCCAGGCTCGCCAGACTGGAGAGCCGGAACAGGTTGTGCATGCCTTCGGTGTTCTCCGCGAGCAGCGTCATGTGGGTGTACATCTCACCCGGGTTGTCGGTGTCGTTGCCGGCGCCTCGCAGCACGACCCGCTTGCGCTCGTGCCGTGAGCCGGGCGAGAGGTATCCCTCCATGCCGATGATCGGCTTGACCCCGTGGGCGTTGGCCTTCTTCCAGAACTCGTAGGCGCCGAAGACGTTGCCGTGATCGGTCATCGCCAGCGCGGGCATGCTCATCCGGACGCATTCAGCGAACAGGTCATCCAGCCGGGCCGCACCGTCGAGCATGGAAAATTCGGTATGGGTGTGGAGGTGAACGAACGAGCCGTCGGGCACCGGGATCTCAACCTCCTTGATCACCATGCGCAGTCGTCAGGTCGCGGACCGTCACAGACCGGGCCACCCTAACCTGGTCCCCCGACATTGCTGACATGTCCCACGCCCGGTTGCCTACCCGGTCAGTCAGAGCTATGGCCGAACATATGTTCGATATTAGTGGGTCTGGAGTGGCCGTCGCCACCGCCTATCGCGCCGCCGAAGGAGGTCACCCGCTGGCTGGCCACCAGGTCCACCACTGAACAGCCGAGCGCGGCAGCCAATCCTCAAGCAGGCCACGCCGGTTCCACCCGCGCTGGCCATGTTCCAGTATCGACAGGTAGCCCTTAGTGATCCGGCCACTCCGGCCACCACGTCAGACTCATCCCGCGGCGACGGCGGATCATGCGAGCGCGCGAACCGATCGTCCGCGCTTCTGCTTCGCGGCTGCCGTCGAGCGCTGCGCGGATTTGCCCAGCACTGCCCCGCGTGCCCGGAGTGCTGTGAGCCGACCTGCGAAACGCGCGCCGATCGCAGTGTAACCGCTGCTGCGTTTCTTCATCTGAGACGGCAGTACTCGCGCACGCCCGATGCGGGCGGGCCGCAGCTGTCCACGGTGCAGCGGCGGGCGCTGAGCCCGGTGTCTCGGAGACTTTAATTCTCACGCTGTGATCTAAAGTCCAGAGCCTCAACCTTTCAATCTCCATCCAGACTGAAGGTCAACATTAGAACTCCATGAGGCAATGCAAGTATAGAGGCTTATGCAAAAAGCAAAGTAACGAAACGCCAGAGCGCACAGCGCAGGCGCCCGCCGGTGGACTGCTGGGCACCGTCACCCGTCGCCTGGTCGCTCTGCATGTGCCGAGTTCGACGTCAGAGCTGCGCACCATGCCCGAGACAGCTCTCCTGTCGAACTCGGCGCACTCAGAGCGAACTAGCTGGCGTCCAGAACACTTCAGCACCCAAGACTTCTGCATAAATCTCATAACCGACGAGCCACGGCCTTTGATGGCCTCGGCCACCGGCCTGTGTGAGCCGTCTGCGACTAATCGTGTTCAAGAAGTTGAGCGTCGTGGGTCTATCCACGCTACTCGGTTGATCCTTTGCATGCCGCGATGGAATCCGCATAACCCCGGGGAGAACGCCGATCCGGACCGGGATGACGGCTCCGCCACATGGGACGGCTCCGGCTCTCCAAAGTGGCGTTCAGGGTGACACCGGCCCGTCGTCGGGTACCGGTCCCGCCGAATCGACCTGCTCAGGCAGCAGTGGGGAGATCGCGACGTCCTGGATGGGCGTATCCGGGAGTGCGGCGTGCACCGCTCGGACGCCTGGACGGGCCGCCACGGCGTGCAACGCCTCACCGTCGCCGAACACCAGAAACGCCAGCACGCAGGCGCAGCCAGCACGCAGCTGGGTGGCCT
>JBGSWT010000099.1:0-3554 GCA_041751815.1 Pseudonocardiaceae bacterium | reverse complement strand
GGTGACGGTCAGCCCGAATCGTTCCAGGGACGGGCTGCCGAGAAGCGTCCACTGCTCGTGCAGCTTCTCCAGCTCGTCCCATAGCCGCCGTGGTCCCTCCTGCTCGACGATGTGGCCCTGGTCCCCGTCCGCGGCGTGGTGGGCGAACGCCCACGACGATCCCCCGTCAGGGGTCGCGATCTGCGTGATGAGGTCCTCCGAGTCGAGGGCGTAGACCTGCTGGCAGGTCATCCCGCGTAGGTGCTGCTGGGCCATCTGGCCCCATCCCCGCTCGGTGTAGGCGAGCGCTGGGTCGAGCAGGCTGTGGGTACGAGTAGGTTCGACCCTTCGGGTCTGGATCGTCGTGCGGTAGTCGAACGGCTCAGTAGGGTTGGCGCGACGCGGCATGAAGGCGCCGGACCGGCGCAGGAAGTTGCCCGATGCCGTGCCGTTCTCGACTGTGAGCAGGACCAACGGCCAGACGTCGAACGGGCCGCGGAGGTTCGCCAGGATCTTCGCGCCGTCGCGGCACTGGTCGATCCACGCTTGGGGGATGTGGCTCATGCCGCAGGTCGCGATGATCCGGTCGAACGGCGCCGCGGATGGGACGCCCTGCGCGCCGTCGCCGCAGACGACGCTCGGCCGATACCCATGTTCGGCCAGACGGATGGTGGCGAGCGCGACCAGCTCGGGATCGATGTCGATCGTCGTCACATGGGTGTCACCGAGCCGCTCACACACCAACGCGGCGTTGTAGCCGGCGCCGGTGCCGATCTCCAGGATCCGCATCCCGTCGGCCACGTCGAGGTCTTCGAGCATCGCGAGCATGAGGCCGGGCATGGTGCTGGAACTGGTCACCTGAGGCTGCATCCAGCCCTCGTTGCCGGGGGCGCTGGTGAGATCGATGGCCAGCGTGCGGTCGCTGTACACGGCGTCCAACCACTCCTGGTGATCCTGCGTCGCGCCGTCGACCATCCGCCACCGCGCCGGGAACGTCCCGGACTCCTCGTCATGCCAGAACCGCGGCACGAACACGTGCCGTCGAACCGCGAGGAACGCCTGCCGCCACAGTGGGCCGCGCAGCCTCCCAGCGTCGGAGAGCTCGTCGGCCAGCACCGCCAGCCGTTTCACCACGTCGTCGTCATCAGCTATTGGCACGGTTGGCTCCCGTTGTGAAATCCTTGTCATATCGGCATATTCCGACGCCTTGCGTCAGGAACTCCGCCATTGCCGCCGCTATCGGCAGGTTCACCTCGTGCTCCAGCCAAAGCCATTGCCCGTTCGGGTTGCATTCAAGAAAACGCCAGGCTCCATCTGGCTGTACCACGAAGTCGAATGCTCCGTAGTTCAATCCAAATATAGTCAAGTATTGAATCAGGCTGGCAACGATGCCAGACGGTACCTCGATCCGTTCGTAGGTCAGCGACGGGTAGTCGGCGCGCCAGTCCACGTGCGCAGCTTCGGAGCCGGCGCGTATCGCCACAGCAAACGGCTGGCGCCCGATCATTGTGACGCGCACCTCGAAATCCTTGGGTATCCACTCCTGGAAGAGATGAGCTGTCACTGCGAGCTGTCGTGAGTCGACTGTGGTCGGGTCGATGATGGTCGTATAGACGGCCTTCGGCATGTACTCATCGCTGAGGATGAGGGAGGAGAACGCCTTGCAGACCACGGGACCGTCGACTGTTGAGGCAAAGTCTTGCAACTCGTCATAGTCGTTCGTAATCAGCGTACGGGGTGTCGTCATTCCCGCCTCGTCGGCAACATTCAGTTGTAGGGGCTTGTACTCGGCAACCGCAACTTTTATGGGATTGTTCACCCATGTTGCACGTAAGGATGCGAATGCTCCACCGAAACCTAGAACTTGTATTTAAATAACTTACCTACTTGAGAGATTCTCCAGGCCTCTGACCAGCGACGATGCCTATTGACATACTTTAGTTATTTAAATACGGGTCCTAGTCGCGCTTCAGTTTTCGCGAAGGCGGAGTCGCCATCGGATAGTCCGGGTGGCATGTTGAAATGGGTGGGCCGCCGGTAGTAGACCGACCTGATCTGATCGATTTCGACGGCGACGTCGTCGGTCCAAAGTCGCCCTCGCGACCGGGAACTGTCATTCGTGACAGCCAGTCGGAGTCGAACCGGAAAATCTCCAACGTCCATCCGCACGACAGAACTGGCAATTTTCTTGAGCTCCGCTTCGACGGCATCACCTGTCTCATCTCCAGGTGCAGTCACCATGAGAACCACACCTGCGCTCGTCAGGGCATCGTCAGTCATCGACGCTACTATCGACGACGGAGTCATCGGATTCTGTGCCATCGTTGATGGTCTTACCTCCTGTCTTGTAAGTTGACTTGGTAGCGCTGGTGTCGTGTTTCTTTTCGTCGCCGAGCTGCCTAGGTACTCCGAGGGTGGCGACGAACGGCCGCAGCGATCCTGGGATATGCGGGATGGTCTCCTGGACGCCGCCCGGGGGCACTCAGAGGCAGTAGGGCCGATGTGGGGAACAAGGGGTCGGAGGTGGACATGTGACTACCTTCCTTGGGTTTGGGGTCCACAACGGGCATCGTGGCATGGACCAACAGCGGCTCCATCGAAGAAGTCGCATCGAGAACGAGCGTGGAGTGGGTGGGCGCCGCGCTGGACGACCGCTACCGTGATCATCGTGAGGTGTGGGATAATGCCCTGTCCGGGGCGGTGAGGTGGATCTCGGAGCGATCATCAGCGGCGCCTCGCGACGGGTCGCGGGCGAGGTCGTCTCAGGTGTTGGTGGGCGTGGCGGGGGCCAGGTGGCCGGGGAGGTCGAACTCGCCGGCGGTGGTGCCGGCGCGGAAGGCGGACCACTCGTCGGCGTCGAAGCGGAGTTCGACGCCGGTGTGGGGGGAGTGCACGAGGGTGTCGGTGCCGGTCGGGGTGAGGGTGGCGATTCCGTTGGTGCCGGTCGTGCCCTCGCGGGTGTCGTGGAGGAAGGTGGCCCAGGTGGGGTGGGGGAAGTGGATGGTTCCGGCGGTGGGGTGCTTGCTGTGTCGGATGACCACGCCGTCGGTGGTGGGGGCGACCTCGACGCAGTTCTCGCCGTCGCCGCTGTAGGTGGAGGTCCGCCAGGCGAGGTGGTCGGTGGTGGTCATCTTTAGTCCTCCGGCGTGGTCTCCAGGGCGGTGAGTCGCGCGGCGATGGCGGTCGCGGAGTCGGACACCGGCAGCGCGGCCGCGCACATCCGGTCCGCGGCCAGAGTATACGCGGCGACCAGGTCACGATCCTGGATGTAGAGCGCGCCGTTGGCGTACTCGACGTAGCCGATGCGCTGGGCCTCGTCGAAGTCCAGCAGGATGAAGTCGCCGTCGAGCCCGTCGTGGACGGTGACGCTGACCGGCATGACGTGCAGCTCGACGGTGTCGCGCTCGGTCAGCGCGAGCAGGTGCTCCAGCTGTGCGCGCATGACCTGCGGGCCGCCCACGACGCGGTCCAGGGCGTACTCCTCGATGACGGCCCGGAACCGCAGCGGGTGGGTGTCGTCGGTGAGCCGCTGCCGGGCCATGCGAGCCCGGACGACCTTCGGGGCGTCCATCGGC
>JBGSWT010000098.1:0-2119 GCA_041751815.1 Pseudonocardiaceae bacterium | reverse complement strand
GCCGAGGCCGCTGACGCCGACACCGGCTCCGACCGCGTCCGCCTGCTCGCCGACTGCCACACCGCCTTCGCCCAGCACGACGACGACACCATCCCCACCACCGTCCTCCTGGCCCGCCTGAAGGCCGACCCCGAAGCACCGTGGTGCGACTACGGCCGCGACGGCCTCACCCCCATGCGACTGGCCACGCTGCTGCGCGACTACGACATCCGCTCGGACACCATCCGGTTCCCCGGACTCGGCCAAGCCAAGGGCTACCACCGCGGCGACTTCACCGACGCCTGGATGCGCTACTGCCCCGCCCTGTCGAGCCATCCCCTCGCCGACCCCGCACTTGCCGAGGGGGGTAGCCGTACCAGCCGTACCAGCCGTATCACCGCAGGTCAGCCCGAGGAGGCTTGCCACGCTGGTACGGCTCGAGCCGGACCCCCCCCACCGCCTGGTACGGCTCGAGCCGTACCACCACATCAAGCCGTACTGCCCCTGACCAGCACTGATACGGCTGGTACGGCTGGTACGGCTCACCGGCCCCTCCACGTCATCGGAGGAGGCCACCAGCCGTGAGCGACCGCCAGCTCTACCGCGTCCCCGACGCCGCCCGGCAGCTGTCCATGAGCCGGTCGGTCGTCTACGAGCAGATCCGCGCGGGCCGACTGCGCACGGTCAAACAGGGCCGCACCCGGCTCGTCTCGGCCGCCGCGATCCGCGACTACATCGCGTTGCTCACCGCCGAGACGGAGGAGGCCCACCATGGGGAGTCGGCGTAGCCGCGGGGACGGCGGCCTGCACTGGGACACGACACGGCAGCGCTGGATCGCGACCGTGACCACCGGCTACACCCCGGCCGGGAAACGGATCGTGCGGAAAAGCAGCGGCAAGACAAGGAGCGAGGCCAAGAGCAAGCTCAGGGAGCTGGTTCGTGACCGCGAGGATGGTCTCGCGGTCGCCCCGCACGGCTACACGGTCGCGCACGCGGTAGAGGACTGGCTTCAGTTCGGGCTACCTGGGACGGCCACCTCAACGCTGGCCAAGAACACGACGCTTGCTCGAACGCACGTCCTCCCCGCTCTCGGAGCTCGACGGCTGCGGGATCTCTCGGCTGAGGAGGTAGACCGTTGGCTGGCGCATAAGGCGGAAACACTGAGCACCAGCACGCTCCAGAACATCCGGTCGATCCTGAGTCGGGCGATCGCACGTGCCCAGGCGCGAGACAAGGTGAAACGGAACGTCGTGCTGCTGTCCGCGACACCGACAGGCCGACACGGCCGAACCTCGAAGGCGCTGACCCTGCTCCAGGCTGAGGCCCTGCTCGCTCAGGCAGAGGCGGAACCGTCGTCGATCGGCGCTTACGTCGTCGTCTCGCTGCTCACCGGGGCCCGGACCGAGGAATTACGGGCATTGACCTGGTCAGACGTTGACCTCGCCGAGGACACCGCCACCCCGACGGCGGCCGTGCCGAGCATCCGGGTATGGCGCTCGGTGCGGCCCGGTGGTGACACGAAGACCCGCAAGTCGAGGCGAACGCTCGCGCTGCCACAGTGGTGCCTGGCCGCACTCCGACGTCACCGGACTCGACAGGTGGCCGCCCGTCAGCTGGCCGGTCCCACGTGGACTGACAACAACCTGGTGTTCGCGTCCCAGGTCGGAACCCAGCTCGACGCCGCGAACGTCCGGCGCGGGTTCCGCCGAGTCGCTGCGGCGGCCGGCTTGGTGGGACGCGACTGGACCCCGCGGGAACTCCGTCACAGCTTCGTCTCGCTGCTCTCAGACGCCCGGGTGCCCATCGAACAGATCGCGCGACTCGTCGGCCACAGCGGCGGGACATCCGTCACCGAGAGGGTCTACCGCCACCAGATCAGTCCCGTGCTGGACGAGGGGACGACAGCGATGGACCGCCTCTTTCCGACCACGTAGACACCCAACTAGTCACCCACCGGAGCCGTAAGTCGGTCGTCGTCGAGCCAGACCAGGCCTGACCTGGTGGGCGATACTGGGATTGAACCAGTGACCTCTTCCGTGTCAAGGAAGCGCTCTCCCACTGAGCTAATCGCCCGAGGCGGAGGCGGGAATCGAACCCGCGTACAGGGCTTTGCAGGCCCTTGCCTAAACCACTCGGCCA
>JBGSWT010000097.1:0-5445 GCA_041751815.1 Pseudonocardiaceae bacterium | reverse complement strand
GTCGCCGGCGGCGGCGGGCAGGTCAGGCAGTCCGTCCGTGCGCCGCATGGTGACGGTCAGCTGGGCGCGGGTGTCCGCGCTCGTGCGTTGCCTGCCGAGTGTCAGGGCACGGATGGTGGGGGTGTAGGAGCTCACGACGCGGTCGAGTGCCGAAGGCCCATCGGGCAACCCGGCCGCGTGCAGGGGCAACAGGCTTAGTATCCCGGTGGCCACCCACCACACGCGTGGCGTCGGCTGCCCAGCATGGGGTGGTGTGTCGTGTCCGAGTGCGGTCAGCACCGGCTCGGTGACCGTCTCCCACAGCCACGCGAGCAGGTCGTGTGTCGCGCCCTTCGTTTGGGTGGTTCTGGCTTTCGTGACGGAGTTCTCCGTGAAGAACTCCACACCTGCCAAGGCGTTCGCGTGGGCTTCCGCGTCCGCCTCCATGAGCTTGGGCAGGCGCACCCGCACCATGGAGTCCGGCTTGAGCACCACCGCGTCGCTACCGAGCGTTCCCACGTTGACGAGCACCACGGCACCGTCGGTCGCCGCACTCTGCAACTCGGCCATCCGAGGCGGTGCCAGAAAGCGGGAGAACTCGGGGAGCTCCCGGATCCGGTGCAGCAGTTGGTCCCAGCGGTCGGCGAGGTGACGCGGCGGCCGCCGCATTGCCGACGCGCCGGTGAGGTAGTGCAGGCGCTCATTGATCCGCGACCGGGTGTCCAGCTCGGCTACCAGTTTCTCGAACTCCTCGGCGAGGCCGGGAGCCGAACGGGCGAGTGCGGCTATGTCGGCGTGGGCGCTCAGCTGGTTGGACAACAGGATGCCGCGACCGAGCTCGGCAAGTTCGACAGCACCCGCCACGTCGCCGATCGCGAGGTGGGTCGCCGTGGCCTCACCGACCTGACCCCTGAAGCGGCTGAGCTGGTGTTCCTGGTCAGACCACGCCATACCCTTCGGTGCGCACAGGGGTAGGAGCTCGACCGCCCTGCGAAACATCGCCGCCGCCTCGGTGAGCAGACCAGCTTGCAGGGCCAGGTGGGCGATGTTGATCTGCGTACTCGCCAGTGCCGTCGGTGTTGTGTCTGTGGCGGTGCCGACCGCATCGATGAGCCGCTGCACCACACCCACCCGATACGCTGGATCGGCCGCCGGTTCCCGGTATGCGAACGCGAGGTTCTGCAGGCGACCCAAAAAGAACGCCGAGTCCGGCCGGGTCGCGGCTACCGCCCGCTCGATGAGGT
This sequence comes from Pseudonocardiaceae bacterium, assembly GCA_041751815.1. Taxonomy (GTDB): domain Bacteria; phylum Actinomycetota; class Actinomycetes; order Mycobacteriales; family Pseudonocardiaceae. Next base: position 4,222 of record JBGSWT010000097.1, on the reverse strand, counting down.
CGATCGCCTTGTCCAGGTTTGTGTGGCCGAGCGACTGGGCCGTGTGGGTGCTGAGCTGGTGGCGGTGCAGCAGGGCACCGGAGAGGTTCTCGGCGAAATCGGTCCACCGTGGGTCGTTCTCGTCGGTCGAGCCGAGCGCCTGCTCGCTGCGTTCGACACTGGCGTCAAGATCGGCGGGATTGCCGCCCGCCTGGAATCGCAGCAGCAGATGGCCGCCGAGGTTAGACTGGAGGTGCCGCCGGTCCGCATGGCTGATTCCTGGAATTGCGAGGGCACGTTCACACAGTTCGACCGCAGTGTCTAGATCTGTTTGGTCCCTGTAGCGTTTGAAGCGTTGGACGTAGGAGTTGGCGAGACTTTCAAGTCGTGACCCAAGGTCGGGATGGCCGTCTGGCAGTGCTCGGACGGCACGGTGGCCGAGCTGGACAGAATAGTCGAGATCGCCCTGTGCTCCGAAGTGCTGGAACCGCTTCCGATATATCCCGGAGAGGTTGGCGACGCAGGAGCCGCGTTGTTGCCTGGTCAATCCGGGATGCGCCAGCGCTTCCTCGCTGATTTCAATGCTCGTGTCCAGATCGCGGTGGTCACCGGCGTGTTCGTAGCGTTCCGTATAGGCAACGGCAAGATTGACCAGTGCCGTGCCTTGATAGTCCGCCGAAGCGCGTCGCCGTGACTCCTCCGCCAGTTCGACATACTTGCGCAGACTCGCGGCGTCGCCGACGAGCTTGAATCGCGCTCGGTATGCCAAACCCAGCTTGTAGAGCAGGTCGGCGTGGTCCGGGTTCTGCTGGCCCGCGATTTCCAGCGCCTTGATACCGCCGTCGACCGCGCTCCGTACATCCGCCGGGTTGCCGGTGACGCTGTGCCGCTCCAGGTAGTCGAAGCTGAGGTTGGACAGGTTCCGGGCACGCATGCCGTCGCCGCGCCAGCCTCCCACCACGGCCGCCTCGCGGCACGTGATGGCCGCGTCGAGGTCACCGATGTCACCGGCACGCTCGTACCGTCGTTCGTAACCCGCAGCCGCGAGGTCGTGCAGGAGGGGGCGGTGGGAGTCCGCGGCATCGGCCATTGCCAGACCGTGTTTGGCATGCCGGATCTGCGCGTCCAGGTTGGCCGGAGCCCCGCCGAGGTCGAAGCGATGCCGGTGCGCGTAGGCAAGCCGGGCCAGCAACGCCGGCGTCGTCGGTGTCTCCGCCAGGGCCTGCTCGCAGCACCCGACGACAGCGTCGAGATCGGAGGGGTTGCCCACCGCCTCGAACCGCACGAGGTAGTGCTCGGCGAGCTTGCCGAGCACCGTGCCGCGTTGTGGATCATCCGTGGGCAGAACCTCGATGGCCTGCTCGCCGGAAGCAACAGCCGATTCCATGTCACCGAGAACGTTCGTCAGCTCGAACCGAAACCTGAATGCCTCGCCGAGAGCGGCGAGAAAGAGGCCCCGGTTCGGATGGTCGGCCGCGATGTGCCGCAAGCCCCGCTCGAGCACGTCGATGGCCGCGCTCAGACCTGGCGCGTCACCGGCGGCTGCATACACGGCGCTGACCGCTGCGCTGAGCCGATCGTGCAACTCGGCGCTGTCGGGCGCGGTGGCCTCCTCCGGGCTCCGCGCTCTCCTCCTCCACCACACAGCACCAGATCTACACTAAGGTTCGATGGATGAGCGACGGACAGCGCGAGTCCCATTGGCGTGCGGAGCTGATGTCCTCCCTCGACCAGCTTTCCTCCCTGCGAGATGAGCTGCGCGGCAACGAGAACGGACTTGAGCCCCAGCTGATCGCGGAAGCGGATGAGCTGTTGTCCAAGGCACGCCGGGCAGTCGACGAGCTTGCGCCACTATATCCGGTACTGGATGCGGATGCGCTCAAGAACTCGGGAACGCGTGGGTTCGATCCGCTGACAATTGTCTCGACCGTCGGTATCACCACCATCGTTCTTCCGTTCGTGCAGAGCCTGGTCGAGAACGCGGGCAATGACGTGTACCGGGCGCTGACCAAACTTGTCCGCCGGCGCCGGACAGGCAAGCAGTCCGAGGTCGAGTCGGCAAAGCAACCGGATCCCGAGCGCATCATGCTGGGTGACCGCGAGACCAATGCACGTGTTGCAATTGACGCAGGCGTCGACGAAGCCGCGCTCACCGCCCTGCAGACAATCGACCTCTCCGACGACTCGCTGCGGGACGCCACGCTTCGCTGGAATCCGCAGAAGAAGGTGTGGGAGCCTGAGCCGGGACGCAGGCCGGTCAATCTGTGGCTGCCCGGCGATCCACTCGATGAGGACTGGGGCAAGACGGCAGGCACACATTGACGCGCCGGTGAAGCGTGTCTGGGCAGTTGTGTCCGACGCCTTGCGCATCCGCTTGAAGCTGAGCGTCGAGAGCAAGGCCTCAATACCGTAGGCTGCGAGTCCGCTGCTCAATGGCCGTGCGCGCGGTCGTGCCGGATCTGGTGGCGCACCTCCGCGTACCGGATCGTCTCCCAGGCGATCAGGGCGCCCAGCACGTCGCCAGTACCGCGAGCGTCAGCAGCGCCGGCAACCCGGCGACCAGCGGAACCAGTACGAGCGCCAGTGCCACGACCGCGATCCGCTCGCGATTGATCGGGCCGGCCACGTACCACTTGAAAACTACGTGCGCGAGCAGGTAAAGCGCGGCGCCGCCGCACAGCGCCGCGAGTGGTACCCCATAGATGGGGTCGGTGAGCACGTGTCCCTCGTCGCCGCCGACGTAGCCCAGGACCTTCTTCAAACCCAGTGCCATCATGATCACGCCGATGACCATCGGCAGGTGCAGGAACGAGTAGCCGCCGCGCGCAAGCCGGATCTGCCGGGTGCCCCCGGCGGCAGCCAACGCTCGCTCGGTGATCAGCGCGGTGACGTCGAAGTAAGCCCACCACAGCGCCGCTGACACGGCCAGGCCGAGTGCCGAGGCGACGATGATCGGCCAGGAGATTGGCAGCGTCGCGACGCCGATGCCGATCGAGACGATCGACTCGCCCAGCGCCACAATGATGATCAGACCGTGCCGCTCGGCGAAGTGCGATGCCGAGTTCAGCCGCCAGCGGGTGCCGGCCAGCTGGGTGCCCAGCACCGAGGGGATCCACCGCACCACCTGCGTGCGCAGCTGTGGGTCGTCGCGGCTGATCACCCAGAACAGCGCAAAGTGCACCGCGCGCACCACGAAGTAGCAGACCGCGAACACGACCGGGCCGTACAGTCCACCGGGCAGGTCGTCGAACGCCTCGGGGATCGTGATCGCTCCGACGAACCCGGCGGCCATCGCGACGAACATGCCAACCCGGATCACCCCCTCGTCAGCCTTGGCGACGTTGCCCAGCCAGGCGTACCCGACCCAGCTCCACCACATCACGGTGAGGATCAGGATCCCGCGCACCACGTTCGTCACGGTGGGCTCATCGGCCATCCAGTCTGTGACGCGGGTCAGCGCGAGCACGAACACCAGGTCGAAGAACAGCTCCAGTGGCGTGACCGAGGCACGTTCCGCGATCGCCTCTATCCGTCCGCGCCGAGGTGTCGCCATGCGGCGATGGTGCCGCACCGGCCCGCCGGGCAACAGCTTGCAAGTCGGCACCACCGCGTATCCGGTTCACCCGGGCTCGTATGGCGTCAACGGCGCACCGTCTGGCCGCGAAATGGCAATTTCGGGAGTGGCCTCAACGCCATCATGTCCCTGCAGGCGACGGCCATCTGCGCATGTGCCGCAGCGTCGCGGAAGTCCGCCTCGATCTCGAAGCAGCGGGAACCAGCCGGGTGCTGCGTCCGACCAGCACAGCGTGACCCTTCAGCTCGACAATGACCCGGCTTCCGAGCCGCCGGCTGCTCCCCGCCGCCACCCCCGCGGCGCGCTACGGCCGCTGCTGTGGCGGCTGCACTTCCTCGGTGGGTTCCTCGCCGCCCCGGTTGTGCTGTCGCTGGCGGTCACCGGGATCTTGTTCGCCTGGAACCCTCAGATCCAGATCGCGCTGCACCGCGACGCGCTCACCGCGACGGCATCGGGACCCGCCCGGCCGCTCAGTGAGCTGGTTGCCGCGGCCCGCGAGACCCATCCCGGCTGGACGGTGGCCACCGTGGTGCCTGCCGCGGAGGGCGCAGAGCAGACCACTGCGGTCACCCTGAATCCACCGGGGGCGACCGGAGCGGAGTTCGGCCCGGCGCCGGGCGCGGTGACCGCTTACGTCGACCCAGCCTCTGCCCGGGTGACCGGGGAGAT
>JBGSWT010000096.1:0-1581 GCA_041751815.1 Pseudonocardiaceae bacterium | reverse complement strand
GTGGCATCGGCGGGGGCGGCGACAACATCGGGGGGGCAGCAACCATCGAACGTGTCTCCTCACGTGAAAAACAGACCCGACCAAAGTACCACCGCTGGCTGTGAGGCGCTGGCCGCTAGGCGCGGTCGCGGACCACGACGGTCGTCGGGATCACGTGGTTGATCTCGTAGCTGCGTCGATCCGTGTCCCGGTCCATCGGCTGCACCCGGCCCCGGCTGTCGGTGGCCCGCGCCATCAGGGACTGGCGCCCCGCGGTCGGGCGCCAGTCGAATTCCCAGGATCTCCAGGCAAACGGCAACTCCGGCGACGTCAGGCGTGCAGGTGTCCAGTGGGTACCGTCGTCGACGCTGATCTCGACCAGGGTGACCGTCCCCTCGCCAGTCCACGCCTGCCCGCGCACGATGTAGGTGTCACCGCTCGGAACCACGCCGCCCATCTCCGGATCGACGATGATCGATTTCACCTGGAGTTCGGTGACGGGAACCAGGGTCGGTGCGCCGTGCGTCCGCTCCCAGCCGCTGTACTGCATCGACTGGAAGAATCCCTGAAACGGCGTGTCGGCGACCACGATGCGGGTCAGCCACTTCACCGAGGCCATGCCATACCAGCCGGGCACGACGACGCGCACCGGGAATCCGTGCGACCTGGTCAGGTCGGCCCCGTTCATCCTGTAGGCCAGCAACACTTGCCCCGCACGGGCGGTGGCGACCGGAATGCTGTGTGCGAAGTGAATCTCGCCAGGAGATGCCGGCGCCTCGGTGATCTGGCCGCAGTCAGCGCCCTCGAAGATCACGTCCACGGCGGTCGGCAGCACCCCGACCCGTGCCAGCAACGCCGCCAGCGGCACCCCGGTGTACTCGGCATTGCCGACGGCTCCGACCTGCCACTGCGTGCCCTCCGCCTTCGGGCTCAGGAACACGCGACCGTTGCCTGCACACTCCATCACCGCGACCTGCGACTCTGCTGCCATTGCCGTCAGGTCGGAGAACGAGAAATCGCCCGGCTCGCTGACGGCCCCCTCCACTGTCAGCCGCCACGCGGATCGATCCAGGTCGGGCTCAGCGAAATGACTGCGAACGTAGAACTGGTCGGCTGGGGTGATCCAGGCCCTCAGCGCCGACTGCGGCGACTCCAGGTTGAGTGGGTCCTGTTCACGCAGGATCAGGCCGGCTGCCGGTGACTGCTGCGCGTTGTCGAAGCTGCCTGTCGTGTGTGCCATCGGATCGTTCCCTTGTGCTATGCAGCGGCCACCAGATACACGGCCATCAGCACGCCGACCACCACCAGCAGCACCGCCACCGCCACGCCCAGCCATGAGGGTCGGCCGACAAAGGGCTCGCCGCGGTTGAGGCGCTTCACGGTGGAGGCATGCATCCCTGTGGCCGCGGCGGTGAGCAGCACGCCGAGTCCAATCAGGCCGGGCCCGAACCACTGCGAGATGTCTGCGGGAGGCAGCGGCCCGCCTTGCATGACGGCGATCTCGCGCATGAACAACCCGAATCTCGCGACCACAAAACCGAATGCCATCAGGGAGAGGCCGGTCCGGATCCACGCCAGGAAGGTGCGCTCCGCGGCGAAGTA
>JBGSWT010000095.1:0-10802 GCA_041751815.1 Pseudonocardiaceae bacterium | reverse complement strand
CCGGTCGGCGGGTCCGAGCGGGCCCCACGGGGTTTGCGTCCAGCCGTTGTCCGGTGCTGCCGGTGCTGCCGTGGCGGCAGCAGCCCGGTACTGCGACCCGCCCCAGTACTGGAATACGGCGACCGAGAGCGCGGCGATCATAGCCAGCACGACGGTCAATCGGACGAAGCGAGGTATCGGGGGGTGCACGGACAGGCCTTTCTGCGTTAGTTGCCTATTAATCGTCAATTGAGTTCGCTGGCTTGTTCTTGCCGACGTTCACCCTTCGATTCAGACCAGGTCGAACTGCTCGGTGTGGATCCGCGGGCGAGGGATGTCCAGGTCGTCGAGCACTGTCAGCACGTTGATGACCAGCGCGGGCGGTCCGCAGAGGAAGTAGTCGAGCTGATTGCGTCGGAACTTCCCGGGTAGCAGTGCGGTGAGCAGCTCCTCGTCGACGGTGCCGAACGCGCCGGTCCAGCCCTGCGGCGGCTGGCGAACAAGCTCGACGACGGTGAGATCCAGTCGCTCCTGGAGCGTCTGGAGTTCCCCACGAAACAACAGCTCGTCGATGGTCCGGGCGACCACCACCAGCCGGTGCGGGCGCCGGTCGTGCCGGTGCGCCAGGGTGCGCAACATGCTCATCATCGGGGTGATGCCCACCCCACCGGCGATCAGCACCAGGCCGGTGCTGGGTTTCAGATCGACGCTGAAGGCACCGTGCGGGCCGTCGACCCACACCGGGCTACCCGGCTGCAGCTGACCCAGCGCACGGGTGAAATCACCGCTGTGCCGGATGGTGAACTCTGCCCACATCCCCAGGTGAGCGCTGGAGGCGATGGTGAACGGGTGCTCCTGCGCTCGGATCGACGGATTCATCCGCAGCCAGGCGAACTGGCCCGGTGCGAACGCCAGCGCCCGGTAGCCCCGGCGGTGCCGGTCCCGGCGGGGCTGGAGGACGAGCGTGCTCACGGTGGCGGTCTCCGGTCGCACCTCGCGGACCACATACTCGCTGCGGGAGCCGAAGACCGGCCGCCACAGCCACCGGTAAGCCAGTACCCCCAGCACACCCAGCGCGAGAACGGTGAACCACGCGCGCATCGCGGCGTCCCGGACCAGATGGTCAAGCCACACGATGTGCAGCGCCGTGAGAATCAGCACCGAGCCGGCCAGCGCCAGGTGCACCCAGCGCCACACCTCGTAGCGGTGCCGCAGCTGCCTGCGCAGCACCGCGAGCCCGATCAGCCCACCAAGTGCCACGGTGGCACCGACGGCCGTCTGGCTGCGCTTGGGTGCGTGAAAAATGTCGAACAGGGCGGTGTTGGCGGGGTTGGCCGCCACCACCAGAGCGATGTGCAAAACCACGAGAATTGCGACGACCAACCCGGTGAAGCGGTGCACACTGAGCACCCCGTCGATGCCGAAGGTGCGGGTCAGCGAGCGCAGCCGTGACGGCAGCACGGCAGCGCAGACCAGCATCGAGGTGGCCAGCAGGCCCATCCCGACCGAGAGTTCGGACAACACTGAGGAGTTGCCGCCCGTGCGCAGGCTGAGCAGCACGGGTGCCAGGAGCACGGCCAGGAAGGCCACTGCCCACAGCGTTCGTTCCAGCTGCCGTCGCATGGCGCGAAACCGTATGGAGAAGGGGGCGCCGAGCCCGAACAACATGAGAGTGTTACCGGCTCGTTGTCGCCCACGCAGCCGTGAGGCGCGACGAGCGCCCGCGGGTTAGGCCAAATGGCCCGCCGATTAGGCCGATTGCCGAAACATGCTCTCAACAACACTGCGCGACGCTGCGTGACAGGTTGGACCGGTGGAGTTATCTTGCCGCTCAGCGATTGCCCAACGCCGCACGGCGCGGAACTCTTGTCGCCGATGCAACCCGACCAGCGTCAGACGGCCCTTCGGCACCCGGTTCTGCTCATGGTGCCGCTACACCCCACAACGAGCCGGATGCTTGAGGCGTTACGGTCCACCGGGTTCACGATCCGGATCCTGGACGCCGTTGCCGAAGTGCTGGACACGGCCCGCGCCCGCACTCTCGCCGCGATCGTGCTCGACATCTCGCAGGCCGGCCCGGATCCCCGGAAGTTCCTCGACGAGCTGCACAGGTTGGCTCCGCAGCTGCCGGTCATCGCCCTGACCTCCCGGGAGCAACGCGAGCAGACCGTGTCGCTGCTGCGGGGCTGTCAGGACGACTACCTGACCACCCCGTTCCCGGTGGAGGAGTTGGTCAGCCGGCTACGGCTACGGCTGCGGATCCACGACCAGCTGCCGGTGGACCGGACCGTGCTGCGCGCGGGGATGGTCACGGTCGACACCGCCCTCGGGTTGGTCAGCGTCGCCGGCCGGTTGGTGACGCTGTCACCGACCGAATACGCACTGCTGGTCGCCCTGGCTGACCAGCCGGGCCAGCCGGTGTCGCAGGACCGGCTCGCCGCGGCGGTCTGGGGCCAACTGAAGTCCTCCAGCGTCGTGGCGGTCTACATCGGCTACTTGCGTCGCAAGCTGGGCACCGACCGGATCCGCACGGTGCGCGGCTCCGGCTACGCGCTCGACGGTTGACGCCTCACCTACTTCGCAGTCCGGTGTGTCGACGGTGACCGGTTACGATCACGGCGGGTTGTTTCCAATGGTGGGCGGGAGCGTAATGGCGGCTCTAGTCGAGGTTCCGGTGGGCGACACGGTCGTCCTGATGGTGGCCACCGAACTGGACGAGGGCCTCGTCCGAGCGGCTCGTCCGGGCACAGTTGTGGCGCGGGCGTCGCGAGCACTGGAGGACATGCTTCAGGGACTGCGGCCGGTCGCCGAGAGCTTCGTTCAGCAGTTCCATGAGATGACGCAGGCGCCCAGTGAAATCAGGGTCGAGTTCGGCGTCACGCTGTCGGCCGAGGCGGACGTAGTCATCGCGAGTACCGCAACCGAGGCGGCCTTCTCGGTGTCGCTGACGTGGAACAACAACAGCTGATTATGGCGGGAGGCTCCGGCGGAGCGCTCGATCGCTCCCTGTTCGCCATTCGCGACGTTGCGGGTATGCCGGTGGGGGTGGCATTCCTTGTCGCCTCGGACATTGCGGTGACATGCGCCCACGTGGTGAGGCAGGCGCTCGGAGAGACGGCAGCTAACGAGGGCGTTGAGCTCTTGCTTGATCAGCCGTTGGCGGTGGAGGGACGCGGTCGGCGGCACACCGCGCGGGTCGCGCGTTTGTTGCCCGAGGAGCCCGGCGGTGCTGGTGACATCGCGATTCTTCGCCTGTCCGAGGTGCCCTCCGATGCTCGGGCGGTCCGGCTGGTCGATGCCGACGATCTTTGGGGTCATTCCATCCGGACGTTCGGGTTTCCGGCACGGCGCGACCTCGGTGTCTGGCACGACGGGCGGCTCCGCGGTCGGCAGGGAGCCGGGTGGATTCAGGTGGACGCGGCCGGGCCGACGGGCTATCCGATCGCGCCGGGCTTCAGCGGCGCACCCGTGTGGGATGACGAGCTGGCAGGAGTCGTCGGCATGGTGGTCGCCGCCGATACCACAACCGCGCCGGCCGGCTATGTGATCCCGACCAAGTGGTTACTGGATGCGTGGCCAGATCTTCAGACGGTTGCAATCCCGCCGTCCCCGTACCGGGGACTGCTGCCGTTTCGTGATGTGGACCAGGAGCTCTTCTTCGGACGCGAGACCCAGTCCGGTGAGCTGGCCGCTCAGGTATCCGGACAGCCGCTCGTCACCGTGATCGGTGCTTCCGGTTCCGGCAAGACGTCGTTGGTTCAGGCCGGTGTGATGCCGCGGTTGAGGGCGCGGGGTACGGCGGTCGCTGTGATGAGGGCCGGGGACGGCAGCGCTCCGGTCAACGCGTTGGCGGCGGCGTTGGGGCCGCTGCTGGAGCCCGGACGCTCGGAGACCGAGCAGCTAGCCCAGCTGCCGGCGCTCGCCGACCTGATCGTCGAGCACGGCCTGCTTGAGGTGATTCCCCGGGTCCTCGCAGCCACTGACATGCGGCGCTTGGTCATCGTGGTCGATCAAGCCGAGCAACTCCTCGAGCAGCCTACCGACGCGGTGGACGCCCTGCTGGGGGTTCTGTTCCCGGGCCCGTCACGGGCAGAGCTGGGTGTCGTGCTGATCCTGCGAGCCGATTACCTGGATGCTGCACTGCGCCACACTGGGTTGGCAGGCCCGCTTGGCCGAGGCTCCTACATCCTCAGCGCGATGGTCCCGGATCAGATCGCCGAGGCGATCACTGGGCCGGTCGAGCGCGTTGCCGGGGTGGACTTCGAGCCGGGTCTGGCCGAGCGCATCGTCGCCGACGCCGGGTCCGATTCCGGTGTCCTACCGCTGCTGGGCAACACCCTCACTCTGCTGTGGCAGCGACAGCAGCGCGGCCTGATCACCCACCAGGCGTACGACGAGCTGGGGCAGCTGTCCGGGTCGCTGGCCCGGTACGCGGAGGAGGTCTGGGCGAGTATTCCGCAGGCCGAGCAGGAGGCGGCGCGACGCCTGTTCCTCGCGCTGGTGCGGATCAGCCGAGACGGTAGCCGGTCGAGCCGGCGCGCGGCGACCGAGGAACAGCTCGGGGAGCAGGGCTGGTCCTTGGCCCAGCGGCTGGTCACCACCCGTATCGTCGTCGCGGGGCGGGATGCCGAAGGCCGGCCGACCGTCGAGCTCGCGCACGATGCGCTGATCGACCGATGGACGCGGCTGCGGGATTGGGTCGACGCCGACCGCGAGTTCCGGATGTGGCAGGAAGAGCTGCGGGACGATCACGCCCGCTGGCAACGCGCTGGCCAACCAGCCGAGCTGCTACTGCGCGGCGGTTCGCTGCGCGCCGCACGTTCTTGGCTAGCGCGGCGGTCGGCGGATCTCGCTCCGTTTGAGCGGGACTTCATCACCGCCTCGGTGCGCGAGCATCGCAGTTCCGGTCGACGCCGGCAGGTGCGGATCGCCGTCTTTGCCGGTGTCCTGGTCATCGCTCTGATAGCGACCGTGCTGGCGGTGATCCGCGATCGATCTGTCCGTGCGGAGCAGGCCGTTGCAGCGTCTCGGGCCTTCGCCGCCGCCGCAAACACATTTACCGAGACTGATCAAGCGCGGTCGGCTCTCCTCGCCCTCGCCGCGTACCGGGAGTCGCCGACCGCTGAGGCCCGCCAGGCGCTTTTCCGGACCTACCTCGACACCCTTGGAACCGAGACCGTCCTCTCAGGGTGGCCGGGATATTTCGTCGACGCCGACGTCACGCGCGACGGTCGTGTCGTGGTGGTGCTCTCGGTGGAGAGCAATGACGATCGATACCTCACGGTGTGGACACGGGAGCCCGGAAAGCCGGTCCGAACAAGCAGGCTTACGCCCGACCCCACCGCGCGGTACGTACAAGTGACTAGCGACGGTGGCACTCTTCTCCTGACCGGGAACAATGGAATCGTCCGGCTCGATGCCGCCACAGGCGAACGGCGAAAGATCGTCGAAGTACCCGCAGACGTGTTGGTTGGTGAGCCCTCCGTCGCAGATGATGGTTCAGTGGCCGTCGCCGCGGTCCTCGGCCCGGACTTGCCTCAACGCATCGTCGCGTGGGACCTGGCCAATGGGCGTGTCATCGTCGAGCGCCCAGCGCCACCCATGATCAGTGGGATACCTGCAAAGCTGCACCTTGCACCAGATCTGCGTTCGCTCGTCGTCGAGTACGACGTCGCCGGCCGTCAATCGGCCGACGGGGGATTGTTGAGGGCCGAGGTCTGGGACATGTTTTCAGGCCAGATTCGCGTACTGGAGGATCGTCTCGTCTCTATGGGGCTCACCTCGGATAACGTGCTCGTTTCTTGTGTGGTTACACGGTCGGGGGCGGACCGTCGCTACGCCTTTATAGCTCGCACCGTGGCCGACGGCGCCGAGATTCGACGAGTCGAGCTTAACTCCTGCTCAGATTTCTTAATCAATCGCCCGGGTACTGTAGTCGCGTTTTTTCGGGGGGGATCGCTCGACATTTTTAACGTCGATTCTGCGGGAGGGCGCAGCATTTTGACGGGCCTCCAGCAAAATGTGGAACCCATTGGAGGGTTCACGGACGAACGGGGGCGCGATCTTGCACTCGTTCACAATTCTTTTGGCACCATCCAGGTGGTTCCCATGCGACCTAATGGTGTCACGGACATCCTGCCCGCTGACCGTGGCGCCACGAAACTGGCCCCGAACGGGCGGTCGCTCGTGTCGGTGTCCGGTGATGAGCGACGATTGCAGGTAAGGTCATCGGATGGCGGAGATCCGATCGCGGAAGTGTCTCGGCCGGTCCCTCCCCCAGGCAATCGGTACCTCGCCTCGACAGCGTTCAGTTGGGACGCAAGCCTGCTCGCGCACCGGGTTTCTCGCGATCGCGTCATGGTCTACCGGTTACCGATGCTCAATGTCGTGTCGGAGATCGTGACGTCGCCGACGACACCGGAGACCGACCAGGGCGATCTGTTCTTCGACGGCGCTGGTCGTATGGTCACCCGGGTCGGCTCCGAGGTCACGTGCTGGGATCCCCGAACGGGCTCGATCACGTGTCGTCTTGATCTAGCGAGACTTGGGCTGGTACCTGCGGGAGGCGTACCTTCAGTGAGTCCGCTCGACGATCCGAACCAGTTGCTGGTTGTCGTTCCGGGTCGAACCGCTATCCTCACGATCAACATTTCGACGGGGGTGGAGTTCAGCTCCCTGGAGGTCGGCGCTGACGTCGCCTTCGCCGTGAGGCAGCGTAACAGCCCGTACCTCGCTGTGCTGCGGAAGAATTCGACAATCGAGCTCTGGGATGTTGATAAGCGTCGGAAGGTGCTCGGACCACTACCGGAAGTGGATCCCCCGCCTCTTGAATATGCGCGATTACTGCAGCAGTCCGGAAGCATTCTGATAGTCACGCGTAACCGGGTGTCGTTGTGGCAGGCGGGAAGCGAATCCGCCGCATACTCGCTTCAGCTTGGAGACAATCAGGTCGCCCTTGACGGGTCTAGGGACGGTTCGTGGCTCGCGGTAACGCCGGCCTATAGAATCGATAGCTCGGCGGTTGTCATCGATCTCCGACCCGAGCAATGGGCAGAGCGGATCTGTCACATCGTCGCTGGCCGTGAGCTGACTTCCGAGGAAGTCGTCGGTCTGCCGGCACTGTCCAAGACCGGCCCACTCTGTGCTCGATAATCGTCGAATTCATGAGCGGCCTCGGTGCGTCGAAGCAGGGAGGCGCCCGTACCCAATCCACCCCTGCCCGTCCCACCAAGGGCTACAGGTTGAGTGCGGCTCGTAGCGCCATATCGACCTGTTCCATCGTCGACTCCGGGACGGTGCCAAGCAGTTCGGTGAACCGTTTGGAGTCCCCGAAGCTGATCGTGCGGCACCGCGCGTAGCCGCCCAGCTCGTCACCGACGCGCACGGTCAGCAGCGCGGCCGCCCCTTGCGGGCTAAATGGCGTCACGTCGACCACGATCGGCTGCTCCGCGTCGTTGAGTTCGTCGCAGCTGACGACCAGCACTGGCCGGGACCGGGAGATCCCCTGGTAGCGCCAGACCTCGCCGCGCCTCAAGCCTGCGTCCCGTCGATCTCGTCCAGCCGGTCGGCGCGCCAGTCCAGATAGTCGGGGTGCTGCTGGTCGCAGGCGACCTCCGCGGCGACGGCGCGCCGCAGCAGCTCGGTGCGGACCAGCTTGGCCAGCCAACCGGACACGTTGTCGCCCGCAGTGCTTCGGACCGCCTCGGCAAGCCGATCATCCATCGTGACCGTAATTCTCGTCATATCGCGAAGCATACTCGTGAACTTACCGACGCTTCTGTGGGCTCAGTGGGTCGGACAAGTCGCCCGTGGCTCGATGGCGACCACCAAAGACCGTGGATCTCACCAGAACACCACTCCACGACCCACTCCGGCGGCAACGAGAAGGCCGTGAACGCCAAGCGCCGTGCCGCTCGCATGACCTCCGCATCGAACAAGCAGCCGGATCTGCTCCAGCTGAGGTTGGCAGTGATGGTCAAGATCAGCGGTGTTCGATGGCGCGAGAACGTCCCGACGGCGACTCGAACGCGGTTGCATCCCGTGCGCCCAGATGCGGTGCCCACTCCGCGGGACGGCGGGCTGCTGTAGCGACGACCCTAGCTGTAGGCGCTCGCGCTCGGGTCCGCTCCGGTGATGCGAATCGTGAAGCGAAGACCGTCGTTACTCCCTGTGGCGTAGCCGTGTGCATTCGGCGATGATCAAGGGGAGAGCGGGATGACGATCCGATCGGCAGGACAGCATCGGAAAAGCAGACCGGCCAGCCGGGTTCGGGTCGGACCCCGCCGGTGGGCTGGGATGGTGGTACCGGTGTTGGCGGCTGCGACGGTTGCTGCCGCGGTCGGCGGGGCCAGCCCTGCCGTCGCGCAGCCCAACCCGAACCAGACCGTGACCGTCGGCGGCGATCCCCGAGGGGTGGCGGTCGACGCCGACAACAAGCACGCCTACGTGGCCAGCTTCGCCGACAACGCCGTGCGGGTGATCGACACCGACTCCCAGAGAGTCGTTGGTTCGGTGGGTGTCGGTGCCGGCCCACGCGGCGTGGGGGTCGACCCCGACAGTCGGCACGCTTTTGTCACCAACTACCTCGAAAACTCGGTCAGCGTGATCGACACCGCAAACGGGAAGTTGATCCGCGACATACCCGTCGGCGTCAACCCGGTCGCCGTAGCGGTCTTCCCTCGCGACCATTACGCCTTTGTGACCAACTACTACGGCAACACGGTCAGTGTGATCAACAGCAAGACGCTCGAGTTGATCGGTACGCTGCCCGTCGGTATCAACCCGGATGGGGTTGCCATCGACCCTAAAGGTCAGTTTGCGTTCGTGGCCAACAGCGGCAGCAACACGGTAAGCGTGATTGACATCCGTGAGCAGAGGGTGGTCCGCAATATCATCGTCGGCCGTGCGCCCCAAAAGGTCGCGATCGATCGCGATGGCCGGCACGCCTATGTGACCAACTTCGGCGACCACACCGTGAGCGTGATCAACCTGCCGGCTGAGCCCGGCTTAGATCTTTTCAACACCATCCTGCAAGTCAATGACACCATTCCCGTTGGTATCAATCCGCGCGGGCTGGCGGTCGACCGCAGCAGTCGTTTCGCCTTTGTGGTCAACGTCGCCGAGGAGACCATGAGCGTGATCGACACGGAGGCCGGGACGGTCATCGACACCAAGTTCGTCGGTTTCGGCCCGGACGAGGTGGCCGTCGGTCCCGACGGGACCGCGTACGTCACTGCCAGGGGTGACGGCACCGTCACGGTGGTCCGTCCGCCCCGGTAGCTTCGCGGGCGCGGGTCAGCGAACCGCGTCGAGCATGTGGTACATCAGCAGCAGTTGGGTGATCGCCAGTGGCTCACTGCGAGTGCCTTCACCGAGTTGACCCAGCGACGACGGTAGTTCCGTTTCGGTGCCGAGTTCGGCCCAGATCGCCTTTTCCAGGAGCTGGCTCTCTTCACGGGGAACGTACCCGTGTACGTGCAGGGCATCCACTGGCCTGCCGTCCTCATCCCGGACCAGTTTGAGATGCATGGCGCGTCGGTCGGACTCGCGAAACACTCCGGTGAGGTCTGGGTGACGGATTGTCGAGCGCAGGGTCAGCTCGGCCGATAGCGGGGTCTCCGGCGGGTCATCGCGCACATCGATGGGGCCGAACCGGACCACGATGTCGGCAGCGGACCGTTGTGGTCGGATGAATTCCTGAGACTCGGGCTCTCGTTTGTCGAGTTCTGCCAGCACCTGTTCGGGTGTGTATCCACGCTTGGTGGTGTCCCGCTTCACCTTCCAGTCCCGGCGGATGTGCTCCGGCGGGTCGAGGTACACGGTGATGTCGAAGCACGCCCGGGCTAGTGGAGTGTGCAGCGGCAGCAAGCCTTCCACGATCACGAATTCGGTGGGCTCGATGAGTTCCGGCCGGGTGAGCTGGCCGGTGTCGTGGTCGTAGATCGGTTTGAGCACCGGCTGACCGGTGGCCAGCAGCTGCAGGTGCTGCTCCATGATCTGCACGTAGTTGCAGTCCGGATGTAACGCCGTGAACGGCAATCCCTTACGTTCTTGCCGGTCATAGCGGTGGTAATCGTCTACACACAGGGAGGTGATGCGGTCGGCGCCCAGCGCGTCCACCAGTCCCTTGGTCAGCGTGGTTTGTCCGGCTGCGCTGTCCCCGGCGATCGCGAGCATCACCGGACGCGCATTGCTGGCCCCGGCGCGCTCCATCCGCATCAACTTGTCGGGCACGACCCACCTCATTTCTTGGGAGCGCCGACGGCGACCCACGATGTGGCGGGTCGATCCGTGGCGCCCCTCCGTTCCGCTGGGTGCCTGACAGTAAGCAAGCCCGTCCCGTTCCGGCGTCCCCTCGTAGAGGGAATGACGAGGGGATCCGCGATTACACTCAGCAAATGGACAGCCAGCCGCTGCGTGTGGTCCTGGTGGACGATCACGAGATGGTGCGCACCGGCCTCAAAGCGATGCTCGCCCGATTCGCCGGGCAGATCCGAGTGGTCGGCGAGGCCTCGGACGCGGCGACAGCGCGGCGGGTGGTGGCCGGGCTGAATCCTGACATTGTGCTCGCCGACGTTCGCCTGGGTGGGGAGAGCGGGCTGGACCTGTGCCGGGACCTCCTGCAGGACTTCCCCGAACGCAAGGTCGTGCTGCTCACGGTCTACGACGACGAGCAGTACTTGTTTCAGGCGATGCACGCCGGGGCGGTGGGCTACCTGCTCAAGCGGATCGACGGTCCCGAGCTGGTTGAGCAGTTGCAGCGGGTGCACGCCGGCGGGTTGGTGCTCGACGCCGCGCTCAGCGCCCGGGCCGGGGCGTCGGCC
>JBGSWT010000094.1:0-1733 GCA_041751815.1 Pseudonocardiaceae bacterium | reverse complement strand
CTGGTGGCCGACGAGCTGGCGTGCATCACGGCCAGGCCGCAGCGAGCGCGGACGCGCAATGCCTTGGTGCGCGTGGACCTGGCCACGTTGGCGGCCAGCGTGCACCCGTTCCTGCCCGACCCGTGGTGTGCGGCCTGCGGTGATCTGCCGGACGACGCCGAACAGAGCGCCCGGATCGTGACCAAGCCACGCCCCAAAGCCTCACCGGCGGGCTACCGGGTCCGGCCGCTGTCGAGCACCGAGGACCGGGACCGGCTGCTCACCCGGTACGTCGACGCCCAGGTCGGGGTCATTCCCAGCCTGACAAAGACCGGCGACTCGATGTTCCCAGGTGCCCGGGCGCCCATCGGGTTGCGCCAGTCACTGCACCGATCGAACGGCTCCGGTCGCACGCTGAACGCCCAGGCAGCCGAGATCACCGCCATCACCGAGGCGATCGAGCGCTACGGCGGGCTGGCCCCCTGCGGCAAGCGCACCGTGGTCCGGGCCAGCTATCGCCAGCTGGGGGACAAGGCGCTGGACCCGACCAGGCTGGGTCTGCACTCCGAGGCGCAGTACGCGCTGCCCGGCTTCCGCTACCAGCGCTATCACCCCGATCTGACGTTGAGCTGGGTGTGGGGCTACTCGTTCGCTCAGCAGCGCCCGCTGCTCGTTCCCGAGCGCTACGCCTACTACGGGCTGCGCCACCAGCAGCCGGCCGACCGTTCGTTCGTGTCCGAGAACTCCAACGGGTGCGCACTGGGCGGTTGCCTGGAGGAGGCGATCCTGTACGGCCTGCTGGAGGTGGCTGAGCGGGACGCGTTCCTGCTGACCTGGTACGCCCGGCTGCCGGTCCCCGAAGTCGAGGTGGCGTCGCTGGGTGGCCGCACTACAGCGTTGATCATCGAGCGGATCGAGCACACCACCGGGCACGCGATCCACGTCTTCAACACCACCATGGAGCAGCGGATCCCGTGTGTGTGGGTGATGGCGGTCGACGAGCGGGATCGGGCGGATCAGCCCAAGGCGGTGTGCGCCGCGGGCGCGCACCTGGATCCGGAGCGGGCGCTGGAGGGCGCGCTGCTCGAGCTGGCCCGGCAGTTGCAGCACGCTGCCAAGGGGTACCAGGACGACCGGGACCGGGTCCTAGCGATGGTCGCCGACCCATTCAACGTCCGCGCGATGGCGGATCACGCGCCGCTGTACTACGCGCCCGAGGCGTTCGAGCGGCTGTCGTTCCTGGTCGACACGCCTCGAAGGCAGACGTTCACCGAGGCGTTTCGCGGCAGGCACGTGCCCAGCGAGGACCTGTCCGCCGACGTGCACCACGTGGTCGGGCGCTACCTGGACACCGGGCTGGATGTCATCGTCGTCGACCAGACCGGACCGGAGCACGCGCTCGAGCAGTTCGCCTGCGTCAAGGTCATCGTGCCCGGCGCCGTGCCGATGGTCTTCGGCTACGACAACCAACGCATCCACGGCCTCGACCGGCTCTACCGGATCGGCCACCAGCTGGGTTATCACCCGCGCCCGTTGACCCACGACGAGCTGAACCCGCATCCCCACCCGTTTCCATGAGCCGCACGACAGTGGTGGCGGCCGGTGCCGACCGCTGGGACCGGGTGCGTCCAGTGGTAGTGGTGCCGAGCTTCGTCGTGCGGGTCGCGGGACTGCCGATGGAGGTGCTGCGTCGCTTGCGCTGCGAGGCGACCATCGGTGCGGTCGACGAGCTGGTGGACCTCCAGGACCGGCTG
>JBGSWT010000093.1:0-7089 GCA_041751815.1 Pseudonocardiaceae bacterium | reverse complement strand
GGACGTACACGCCGATCATCAGCAGCAATAACGCCGACGCGGCGACCAGCCGACCAGTCGATTGCGTCCCACTCACGGCAAAGCCGACCGGGAATGTGAGCAGGGCCAGCCACACCAGCGCCGCGGCCAGCACCGCCGCCTGCCCGGTGCCTTTCATAGGCACCAGTGTCCACCGTTGGCTCAGCGAACGTTGAATGCCGCGGCCGCCTGCTGCCGGCCCTCGGCGACCAGGTCCATGAACCCGTAGGTTCCGTGGTCGAGTAATTCTCGACCGGCCCGGGCCAGCGCCGCGAGCGCCACCTGGTTGAAGGCTCCGCCGACGGAGATCCGGGCCACCCCGGCCTGCGCCAGCTCGCTCACCGTGGCCAGACCGGGCCGTACCAGCACGTTGACCGGCCGGTCGACCGAGGCGATCACACTGCGAATGTCATCGGTGGCGCTCAGGCCGGGGGCATACAGGACGTCAGCGCCTGCCTCCTGGTAGGCCTGCAGCCGCGCGATCGTGTCAGCCAGGTCAGGATTGCCGCGGATGAAGTTCTCGGCCCGTGCTGTGAGCACCAACCCGGAGCCGGTGCGCGCCGCCTGGACGGCCGCGGCCACTCGTTCGACGGCCTGCTCGGTGTCGTAGATCGAGCTACCGGTGAAGTCCTCGATCGAGCAACCCGCCAGTCCCACGCCGACAGCGTCGGTGACGGTGGCGAACACCGCATCGGGATCCTCGCCGAAACCGTTCTCCAGATCGGCCGACACCGGGACGTCCACCGCAGCGACGATCGACGCTGCGTGCGCGAGGGCCTCGTCCCGGTCCACGGAGCCATCCAGCAATCCGAGCGTCGCGGCGTGACCGCTGCTGGTCGTCGCCAAGGCCTGGAAACCCAGTGACGCGAGAAGCTTGGCGGTTCCCGCGTCCCACGGATTCGGCATGAGCAGTGGTCGACCGGGCACGTGACGTGCCCGGAATGTAGCCACCTTGTCTGCCGCAACGGTCACAGTTCCCACCGTAGCGAGACCCGTCAACGACTGCCTAGGTTGGAGCCCATGCGCTACGCAATGCTGGGCCAGACAGGCCTGTTGGTATCCCGGCTCGCTTTCGGGGCGATGACGTTCACCGCTGGCAACAAGGACATGAGCGCGGTCTATAAGGTCGGTGCAGATCTCGCTGACACGCTGGTCGGTCGGGCTCTCGATCGCGGCGTGACCTTTTTCGACACTGCGGACGGCTATGCCGGTGGCGAATCAGAAATGCTGCTGGGCCGCGCCCTGCAATCGCGCCGCGACAGTGTGGTGATCGCTACCAAGGTGGGGTTCCGCACGGGTCCGGCGCTGACGCAAGCAGGGTTGTCGCGCCGGCACATCTCGTGGTCGGTCGATCAGAGCTTGAAGCGGCTTGGCACCGACTGGATAGATGTGTACATAGCCCATCGCGAAGACCCGTACACGCCACTGGAAGAAACGCTCTCGGCGTTCGATGCGGTGGTGCGTTCGGGCAAGGTCCGCTATCTCGGATTCTCGAACTGGTCGGCATGGAAGGCTTCGGCTGCGCTGGAGATCCAGAAGGCCAATGGTCTCGCGCCGTTCACTCATGGCCAGATGCACTACTCACTGCTCGGCCGGGATGTCGAGCGGGACGTGATGCCGATGATGCAGCGTTACAGCATTGGTATGACGGTGTGGAGTCCGCTCGCTTCCGGCTTCCTCAGCGGCAAGTACACCCGGGACACACTTTCCGATCCAGACAATCGCTACGCCGGCTTCGACATCCTGCCCTTCGACAAGGAACACGGCTTCACCGTGGTGGAACGCCTGCGCGTCATCGCCAAGACGTACGACGCGAGCGTCGCGCAGGTTGCGCTGGCGTGGCTGCTGGCAAGGCCGAGTGTGACCAGTGTCCTGGTCGGAACGTCGAAACTTGCGCAGCTTGACGACAACCTCGGTGCCGCTGACCTACACCTCTCTTCGGCCGACATCGGCGAGCTCGACGCCGCCACGCCGCTGATGCCGGTCTATCCGAACTGGTTCGTCGACCAGATGACTGATCAGCCAGTGACACAGGCGCTGGAGGCCGATCTCTGATAGCCACGGATAAGAGGTTACCGACATGCGTAGCGCCGTCAGCAGCCTGATTGGCATTGTCTTGATCACACTATGGGGGTCAGCGTGTTCCGCGCCGTCGAGAGCGGTCGGCCCCGAGCGGGTCCCGCCGCCGGTGATCACACTCCCGGACGGATTCCAGCCGGAAGGCATCACGACCGGGCAAGGAACAAGTTTCTCTGTGGGATCGATGCGCGACGGGACCATCTACCGGGGCGATCTGCTTACCGGCACGGGCGGCGTGCTGGTGCGGGGCGAACAGGGCCGTGCGGCGCTCGGAATGAAGGTCGACAGCCGAAACCGGCTCTTCGTCGCGGGCCACACCACTGGCCGGGCCACCGTCTATGACGCGGCGACCGGTGCCAGACTGGCCGACTACCAGGTTGCACCCGCCGGCTCGAGCTTCCTCAACGATGTGGTGATCACCCAGGACGCGGCATACTTCACCGATTCGATCAGACCGTTCCTGTACATCGTCCCGTTCGGCTCCAATGGTGATCTCCCGAACCCGGGTTCGGTCCGTGCGCTGCCGCTCACGGGAGAGCTGACTTACCAAGACAACGGTCCCGGTTATTGCACATTGGGACCCCAGGTGAACGCGAACGGCATCGAGGCGACGCCAGACGGTGCAAAGTTGATCATTGTGCAGTTCAACAGCGGCCTGCTCTTCTCGGTGGACCCGGCCAGCGGTGTCGCCCAGATCATCGATCTCGGCGGGGAGCGGCTGACTTGCGGTGACGGATTGCTGCTGCGTGGTCGCACGCTTTACGCCGTACAGAACCTCTTCAACAAGGTCGCGGTAGTCGAGCTCGACTCGACCTACCAGAGCGGGGTCCTCACCAAGACGATCACCGACGCTGCCCTTGACGTTCCGGCCACGATCGCCGCGTCCGGCCCATTCCTCTACGCCGTGAACGGACGATTCACCACCAACCCCGAGCCGAACACGAGCTATCAGATCATCCGACTGCCACAGTGATCCGGCGCCCGGATGCTGCGGGGCCGTCAATGCAAGGCCGAGTGATGACTCGCAATGTACGGCGCTGCTTGAAAACCTGGCCGGTTACACCGATTCTGTGGTCGCCAGCGAACTCACCGGACCGGCTGGCTGGGATCGTCAAGCCACACCGACTGGCCGGTGGGACCGACCGATATACCGAACCGGTCGTGGCTGGGCCGGCCTTTGCTCACCCACCATTGGTAGGCGAGCTCGACCTCATTCCACAACCTGCGCAACCCCCACTGTTTGATCACGATGTCCGGTTCGTTCGGGTCAGCGTTCACGATCGCGCATGATCCCGACTCGGCGTCGTCAAAGCCGATGGTGTGCCAGTAGCCGTGCTCCTTGTCAGTCTCGTACCAAGTACGGCACTTCGGCACACGCAACCCAATCGCGAATGAGCCATCAAATACCAGTGCCGTGTGGCGTACCTCGGCCGGGCTCAGCGTGGTCGTTGTGATCACGTCCGGCTCGACGTCGGGATCATCGGGCAGATACGGAATCCGTTGTGACCGCATTGGCATGAACGACAGATACACACCCTCAACGAATCTGCCGCAGGCCGTACCGTCGTCGGTGACTCGCAGCCGCATCAGGGCACTGCGCTGATAAGGGGTGCCCCAGGGAGCGACCACCAGCCCGCCCGGCCGGGTCTGCTCGACCCAGGAATACGGTACCTCGCCGATCACCGCGCAGGTGGACAGCACCCGGTCATACTGCGCGCCAGCCGGGTATCCTATGGCCCCGTCCCCGCACACCACGGTGACCGGATAACCTGCGATCTTCAGGTTGGCGGCGGCGGCGGCAGCCACGCCAGGATCCACCTCGACCGTAGTGACACGGTCCGCTCCGACGCGCCGGCTCAGTATCGCAGCGTTGTACCCGGTGCCGGTGCCGATCTCCAACACGCGCATCCCATCCCCCACATCCAGAGCGTCGAGCATGGTAAGCATGACGCTGGGCATCGACGAGCTGCTGGACGCCTTCCCGATTTCTGGCCACACGGTGGCCCCATCATCGATCTGAGTGACGAAATAGATATCTGAGTACGCAAGCTCCATCCAGCGCCTGACATCTTGATCCCGATCAATAGGCACCAAGTTGCCATCCCCATCCGGAAACCATGACTTTCCTGGAAGGAAGACGTGACGAGGAACCACACCAAAAGCTGCACGCCATTGCGAGTTCAGTAAGCCGCGCTTGTCCAGTTCCGCGACGAGCGCACTGGCATCAACCATTCTCGTCCTCGTCATGCCTGCCGGTGTCTTTGGTAGGATCTTTCACCTTATCCGGATCGTAGGTACCCGAGCCGTTTCCCTCGGACTTCTTCTCAGCGTCATCATGCTTGCCCATCTCGGCCTCCGCACGGTTATCCCGGTGTCCGTCGGTGCACGGGCGCCGGGATCAGACCATCGGCGACTGCCCCGTCTCTGTGCGCCCCGGTCGACGGGAAAACCAGCAACCTGACGTCCGGGAACTCGCCACACCACGCCGCACGCCGTGAGTCAAGCTCAGATCCCGGCGCACCCGCGTCATGCTTCCCGGCGGTCACAATGGGCCGCCGATGCGGCCAGCGAGAGTGCGGGCAGCCTCGTCAGCGATCAGCACCCCGAGGCCGGCCATCCCGTGCGGGTACAGCACCCATCCGCGATGCTTCCGATCGCGGATGACGACCACATTGCACTGACCGCTGCCGTCGATGCGGCGCCCTTCCACGGCACACCGCTCCTGCTCACTTTGCGGTAGGCGGTGCGGCCCGTCCAGTTCTGGCGCCTGCGTCACTGCAACCTCTCATCTGTGGTGGTACTGCCGGCCGCGCGCGCCGTACGGCAAAGCGGAGGACCGACCGAGCTTCGTGGCGCGCCGTCGAGCGTCATCTCGTCAACCACGACGGCGCCTCATCACTATTCACCGGCGAAGTTGACTTGCGCAACATGACGGAACGGGTGTCACACCAACGGATTAGTCAGAGTCGAGCTTGACTAACCTCTGACGACAGGCCACCCTCAGGAACCGTCCAGCGCACGGAAGGAACCCCATGGCCCGACTTGTCCAGTTACGACGCACCTGCAACCACGGCATGGACTGCCCGACACTGCACTACCAGCCCGACAGCGACGAGTTCCTCATCCAGGGCTACACCGTCACCGACCCGCAGGTCCTCGCCGGGCTGAACCTGCCTGCCGGCCAGACCGTCGTCCGAGTCCCCACCTCCCTGCTACCAGAACTGCAGCCCGATCCCGACGCCGGCGACCTGCTCGTGCAGGGCCACGAGGTGAACGACGTCGCGCTGCTCACGGAGCTGAACCTGCCGGCGGGGGAGACCGTTGTCCGGATCCCCGCCCGTCGCCTGCTACCGGAACTGCGGAAGGAGCCCCTGCCATGCTGACCGTCACCGAGCTCAACGAGATCGCCAGCTCGGCCCGCAGCTCCCTGTTTCGCCTGGAAACACTGGACCGCTACGCGGTCCCCCTCGACGGTTCCGACCTGTCCGTGTATCTGGCCGGTGGGGAGCAGCCGCACAACCCGGGGAAACAGGCCTGGGAAGAGCACCTGCGGGCCGAGCGGGCCGCCGGGATCTGGCGGCACCGGGTGCACCTCATCGACACCACCCACGGCATGGGGGGTTACCTGCGCTATGAGTGCGAGTGGGGGTACACCGCGACCACCGCCGCGGGGGAGGGTGTCCGCATCCTCGATCTGCCGACCGCCCGCCGCCCCCGTGAGCTGACCGAGATCGATCACGACTTCTGGCTATTCGACGACGAGCGGGTGGTACGTATGCACTACGCCGCCGACGCGACCTTCGTGGGCGGCGAACTGATGCCGGCCGACACCGTCCCGTCCTACCGGGCGGCTCGCGAGGCCGCCTGGAGCAGAGCCGAAGAGTTCACCTCGTGGTGGGCAGCGCACCCGCAATACCATCGGGCACACCATCACGTCGCCTGAACCCGAGAGGACCGATTGAGCCGCCCCGCGCGCCGATCCGACGAGCTGTCCACCACCCTGCGCGGGCTGCGGGCAGACGCTGACCTGTCCGGCATGGAGGCAGCGCGGCTCGCGGGGTACTCCCAACCGAAGATCTCCCGCTTCGAGACCGCCCGGCAGGTGCCCACCACAGAGGAGGTCCACGTTCTGTGCTGCGTGTACGGCGCCCCAACCGAGGTACGGGACCGGCTGCTGGAGCTCGCCGCCGACTTCACTGCGGGCACCATCCGCGCCCGGGCCGTGCTTTCCCACGGGGCCCGGTACATGCAGCAGCGCGTCGGCAGAATCGAGCAGGCATCCGAGCTGGTCCGCAGCTTCACGCCCACCATCGTGGACGGACTGCTGCAGACCCCGGCCTACGTGCGCGCCATGGGCTCCCACAGGCTGGCCGGTGAGGAGCTGGAGTCCTTCGTCGCCTCCCGTGCGGCCCGGCAGCAGATCCTGGACACCGACCGCCAATTTCAGTCGACCATCACCGAGGGAGCGCTGCGCTGGCACGTCGGCTCCCCGCAGATCATGGCCGCCCAGCTGGAGCACCTCCTCGAAACCAGCCACCGCTCCAACCTGCACCTCGGCATAATCCCCTGGACCACGCCGGTGCACTCGCCCGCGCTGCACTGCTTCACCATCTTCGATGACCGGGCGGTGATCTTCGGGACCGAAACCGCGACCGCCATCATCACCGACCCGGCCGACATTGCCGACTACGACAAGCGGCACACCCTCTACTCCCAGCTCGCCGTTTTCGGCGACCCAGCCCGCGTAGTGCTCGCCAGACTCGCCGCCGAGTACCGCGACCTGGCATGACTGCCACATGACCGCCAGCGGCTACCCGGAAGGTCCAGCGGGGACACTGGAGGAATGGGCCTTCGCTGGATCGCTGTGACTGTTCTCGCTGCTGCCGTAGTCACGGGGTGCGGCTCGTCGCCGCCAGCCGGACCGCCCCCGGCGCAGGAGCTGCCACCGGCGGCGGAGCCGGCCCGATCCCCCGTTTCTACGGTGCCGCCGGC
>JBGSWT010000092.1:0-2935 GCA_041751815.1 Pseudonocardiaceae bacterium | reverse complement strand
GGGTCCAGCGTCGGCCCGATTGGCAGCAATCCCAGAATGGATTCGGGCGCCGGCGTGGTGACCTCGCCGAGCCCGAGTGCGCGGGCCACTTCTATCGTGGGTATGCCGTAGCGCAGCCCCTGGTCGGTTACCAGCCAGATCACCCCGCTATCGGGGCGCTGTCCAGGCACCACCCCCCGGACCAGGGCACCTTTGGTCGGCTTGAGGAAGACGCTGTCGGCGGTCTGGCCGCTTGCCGGGGGCACCTCGACCGGGCTCTCGCCATCGTCCAGCGGAAGCCGCTCGTCTGGATTGGTGCTGATCACCGGGCCCTGGTCCGGGCCTTGCCAGGTAAGGCAGGCGATCGGCGTCTCGGCGGTCTTGAGTATCTGCGGGACCTGAGCGGGGAAGCCATCCAAGTCAAGCTGGCTTGCTAACGGCGCCTCCGGTACCCGTGAGATGGCCTCCGGCGTGACGTTCGTGAAGTCCGCGCTGGTGCTGCGGCCGTAACGAATCAGATCGGCTGCCGCAGGCTCCACCGGCTGCACGCCCTGAGACAGCACAAGGAAGAAGGAATCCTTAACTCCTTTCACCCGCACGACGTCGCCGACCTGAACTTCCGGAAGCTGGGGTAAGGGCCGCCCGGTCGGGATGGCCGGCAGGGTCAAAGGGCGCCCTTCGGGGATCGCGTTGAGCAGGCCCGTGCTGACCTTGCGCGGCACAACATTGCCCAACCGGTAGAACCGGACGGCGGGGTCACGCAGGTCAACCTGACGTCGCTGGCCGCGCCACACGAAGTAGGTGGCTCCAGTGCTCTGCTCAGCGACGAGAAGAGCCTGGTCGTCACCGAGGCGGCGGCCCGGTGGTTGGCCTTCCCGGACCAGGACAGTGGTGGACAGCTGCAGCTGGGACTCCGCGTTCGGAAGGTCCTGTCGCACCTTGGCGGTGTCGCATACTGACCAGACGCCGTGGATCAGATTCTCCGGCGCCGGCAGGGGCGGCGCTCCCGGAAGCCCGGTCGAGGGTGCGCGCCCGATGTCGGCCAACGCGGAGTCTGCGACCCTCTTGGCCTCCGGTGCCCCCTGGCTTGGTGAGATCGCCGCCAACAACAGGCGCGCCGAGGTCAGATTGAGCACTGGAATAAGCCGCCGCGGGTTGTCCTGCACCACGAAGATCGCCTCGGACGGGCTGCCGATGACGATCTCATTGCCGCTGATCTGGCTGGTCGGGCTGAACTTGCCTACCACGAAGAATGCCGCCAGCCCCAACACGCCCAAGATCAGGCCGACCACGGTTGCGCGCAGGTGGTGGCGCATCGGCTCGTGCAGCATCACCGCGTCCTTGCGGACCAGCGCCGACTCCATCCTGCGGAGCACGAAGCGGTACGCCTGTACCTGCGACGTGGTGGTGGGGTCCTTGGACATCGGGTGCCTGCCGCTCTCCGCTGGGCTGTACGGTGCGGCAGGATAGCGGGACGGAGGCGCAGACATGACCGGTGCACTGCCCGCCACGGTGACTGCGCTACGGCGCTCGACGGGCTCGCGTCTGGGCCCCCTACCCATCATCAACGTGGTGGTGCTGGAGATCGGGTTTGCGCTTGGTCTGGCGCTGGTCGCCGTCGACACCGCCCTGTGGTGGGCAGCGCTGGCAGTGCTGCTGGTTGCGGCGCCGCTGGCGCTGGGGCGGTGGCGTGGCCGCTGGCTCGTGCTGTGGGCCCAGCTCAGCGCACGCTACCTGCTGCGCTCACATCGTCGGAGCGTCACCAGTCCGAACCTGACGGCGGCTGATCAACCGACGACCTCGCCGGAGCCGTCCCTGGGCACCGACGATCCCCGGAGCGCTCTGTTGCGCCTCGTGGTACCGGATCTGATCATCGCGCATACCACCGACCACCAGCGTGAACCGCTGGGCCTAGCCGGGCACCAGGGCACCTGGACTGCGGTGCTACAAGTGGACGCCGCACCGTTGATGATCACCCCGATCGGTGGTACTCCGAGCCTGCCGCTCGGCGCGCTGGCCCCCTGTTTGGAGGACCGCGGGGTGGTGCTGGACGCGATCCAAGTGATCTGGCACTGCTACCCGGGCAGCGCCGCCCTGCCGTCGTCGTCCCCGGCACTGCGCTCCTACCTGGAAGTCTTAGGTCCGCTGCCGGCGGCCGCCCGCCGCACCACCTGGGTCGTGGTGCGATTGGATCCCCGCCGCTGCCTCGCCGCCATCGCCGAACGTGGTGGCGGGGTGGTGGGCTCGCATCGGGCGCTGATCGGTGCCCTGTCCCGGGTGCGTAGCGCGCTGGAGTCCCGGGGCATCTCGACCCAGCCGCTGGACACCGATCGTCTGTTACGCGCTGGGATCTCCGCTGCCGAGCTTTCCGCGGTGACCGGCACCGGGCAACAGGTGGCCCTGAACGAAGGCTGGATGGCCGTCACCGCCGCTGGGGTGGGGCACGCCAGCTACGCGATCACCGGCTGGGGCGCCGGCGGTAGTACGCCGAACCTCAACGCGTTGACCGGAGTCCGCGCACTGTCCACGACCGTCGCGCTGGCGCTGTCCCCCGGCGAGAATGGTGCCGAGGTCGGGTTGCGGGGCGTAATCCGGGTCAGCGCCCGTAATCTGACCGAGCTCGAAGTGGCTGACGGCCGGTTGCAGACCGTCTCCGAACGGCTCGGTGTGTCGCTGATTCCGCTGCGTGGGCTGCAGGTCGCCGGCCTGGCCGCGACGCTGCCGCTGGGGGCCTGCGCATGAGGACATTGGGCAACCCGGCCGGAACTCGGGCGGTCGCGCCAGAGTTCCTCGTCACACCCGGCCTGCTCGACGCGTTGAGCCCGTTGGCCGATCGCGGTGGCATGGTCCTGGGTTCGGGCCCACACGATGAGCCGCTGAGCGTGTCAGTGTTGCGCCCGGAGCCGACCCGGTTGGTCGTGGTCGGTGGGCTCTACCTGGCCCGCCAGGTCGCCTT
>JBGSWT010000091.1:0-6235 GCA_041751815.1 Pseudonocardiaceae bacterium | reverse complement strand
CGGGCCGAACAGCCGGGCCACCGGCTCGCCGAACATCTCCTCCAGTGTGCCCCGCGCCGCCGGGTAGGGCAGCCCGCTCAGCTCCCCGGCGACCCACCGGTACGCCTGCCGTTCGCTGAGCTCGGTCTTCGCGGCCCGCTGGTAGTTCTTTCTGAACTCCTCCAGGGTGACGTGTCGCTGCCGCAGTAACTGCTCCAGCCGTGTCCGGGGCGGCTCCTGCTCGATCATCACACTCGTTCCCCTCTGATTTGGTCGGCTCACCGTAGATCTCCCTGGGCCAAAAAGGTGATATTGGGAGAACAGGCGGCAACAGAAGGCGACAGCCGACAGGCAGCATGGCGTGCCCGTGACAGCCAACCTGATTACGCCCGCCAGGCTGACGTGCCTGACAGCGACCTCGACCTAGCGACCTCGACCTGCTGTACGACACGGCGCCAGGCGCTCGCCTCGGCTGGGAGCTCGACGACTTCGCCGACGAGCTGGCTGCCCGGTTCGGCCGACCGGTCGACCTCGTGTCGCGGCGGGCCATCAACCCTCGACTCAAGCAAAGATTGTGCACGACGCGAGGCCGGTCTATGCGGCGTGATCTTGTCCTGATCAGCGAGATAATCGACGCCCAGCATTGCGCCAACTAAGCGGTTTACCTCCTCCCGGTTTGTCCAGCTCTCGCCGCTATGGTGTTGGTGTGACCACCGCAGCCACGAATCCGTTCGCCGCATCGCCGGTGCCTGCCCTGCCGCCGGACACGACGCCGGCGGCGATCCGTGACGCGCTGATCGATGAGGAGCGGGCCGAGTTCGAGCGCGCTTACCAGGAGGCGATGGTCGAGGCTGCCCGGACGCTGGACCTGACCAGGGTCTTGGATGTGTTGCGTAACTACCACCGCATTGCGTGGCTCACCCAGCAACAAGGCCCGGAAGCGCACCGGCGGATGCTCGACCGAGTTGAGCACACGCTGCGAACTGGTGAGGCTCCTCCCGGCAGCGTGTCAGCGGAGGACATCAAGGCCCTCATCCGGAAGCGGCTCGTCCAG
Source organism: Pseudonocardiaceae bacterium (assembly GCA_041751815.1). Lineage (GTDB taxonomy): Bacteria > Actinomycetota > Actinomycetes > Mycobacteriales > Pseudonocardiaceae. Next base: position 5,202 of record JBGSWT010000091.1, on the reverse strand, counting down.
TAGGTGTACCGCGTCATCACCTACCCAGACGCTGGAGAACAGGTCGCCGCGCTGGTTGCCGAAGCCCTGCCCTGCTACGCCGAGGCGTTCGGTGTTCTCGAACTGGCACCGTGGAACGGTCGGCCGTACAACGACGACAAGCCGGACGGGTCGATGCGGGAACTGGTGTTCGGCGCCAATGGCGAGGGCACCGTTACCTATCTGATCTTGGAGGATCAGCGGCGGGTGGACGTGCTGCTCGTGCAGTGGGTGGGTTGATCCTGCTGGCGCTGACCCCCGCTCAGCATTGCGCCACTACGTGATTCCGCACTGGCAGGCATGCCTGCCGTGGCGTTCAGCATTTCTGGCGGTACCTCGGCACGAACTCATTCCCGACACGGTGTGGGTCAACAACGGCGCGGGGCTGGTCGCGCTGCACCGGACCGACGATCCGCGGCCCACCGGCTCGGAGCCGAGCAGGTGATCACCGTGGAGGTCGATCCCAGGTGGCGGCCCAGGCGCGCAGGGCGTTGTCCGACATCGGGTGCGGCGCGGTCACGGTGATCACCGGGGACGCCGAGCTCGGGTACCCGCCGGGCGCCCCTATGACCAGATGATCTGCACCGCCACCTGCGAGAACATCCCCAAACGGCGACGGCATAGCCGCTGGCACCACTGCCAACGCCAGCGACGAAGAGTTCGAGGTACGCCAGTTCGGATCCCGCCAGTTATGGAACGAGGCCGAGGCCGCACACCGGTGGTGGACTGAACACAGCAGCGAGCTGGGTGGTTGTGGTCATCGCAGCTGCGTCAGACGCTCGGCGGTCCAGCCTTTCGATGGCGGCCGCCAGTTCGGTGGCGTTTTGGCCGGGGAATAGCGAAGGTGATCCTTGTCAAGGATGGCTTGACGGTTCCACCCGGTGACCCGCGCAGTCCGGTGCCGCCCGGATACTGCCTGCGGCGACAGCGAGCCCACGGTCGACAAGGTGCTCGGACAGACCAGCCTGCTCACCGTGCCACCGCAGCCATTCGGGCAACAGCGCCTTCGCCGCGACGGTGACCGGATCATCAGGGATCCAATCATTGATCAACGCGAGCTGGAACTCGACTCGATGCGGCGAAATCGCATGCCAGGTGTCGGGCAGCGCCCCCTCCATCCACTCCTGTGCCAGCGCACCGACGGCCTCCGGATCGGGTTCGCTACCGTGCCGGTGCACATGCCAGCCGGTGAACGCCGCTGCCATCGGATCCGTGTCGAGATCGTGATACAACGATCGCGCCGCCGGCAGCGGCATCCCCCGCTTCCGCAGCGCCTGCGCGAGATCGTCGATCCGGCGGCGCGCCCGGAACCAGTTATCCAGCACCGTCCGCGACTCGGTTCCCCGGAGCATCCCTTCTCCGAGATCGCAATGGACGAGGCAGAGCAGGCGCTCCGCCGTCTCGACCCGCTGCGGGCGGGCGCTTTGCGCCGTGTCACCCACCAGCGCTCGCCACGCGCTGGCCGCCTGTTGCACGTCGTCGAAGACACCGGCATGGACGATCTCGACGATCCCGCACGCGTCGATGTCGAACAGGAACACCGAGCGGTCTACCCCATCGGGATAGGAAAAGCCGGCGATCAGCGCGATGCGTGTGCCGTAGGCATCGCGCATCTCCCAGACTTCACCGGTGGCCGTGATCCGCGCGAGCCGCCGCAGCCAATCCGGCTGCTGGCGCACCGCCGCGGCACCCCGCAACTCCTTCTTCACGCGGCCCAACGCCGTCTGCGCTGTGGACTGCAGCGCCGGTGACCCGATCGAGGTCAGACCGTGCAGCAACCGCCACGGTGGCTCCCACGCGCGGTCCCGGCCCTCCTCCCGGATCCGAGCCATCGCGGCCTCCGTGAGCTCCTCGAACCACCAGCTGAACCACATCCCCTCGCGTTCCTCCCGGAGGACGCGGTGCAGCTCGGCGCCCAACAGCTCCGCCGTCACCTGTTCAAGCTCCCGAGGCCCCCGCGCCGCCATGACGACGTCAGCCCGATCGAGGACAGCCTTAGTCGAGGAATCGAACCACGCTGGCCGCTGCGGCGGACCCAGCAGCGACCGCATCACCGTCAACGCCGAGTGCGGGTGACCTGTTTGCATACCATCGGTGCGACGGTGCGCAGCACCTCGCGGACTGCAGGCGGTCTTGCTCTTCTTGCTCGTCTTGTTGCTCTTACGACCACGAGACACCGGCGACATGCGCAGGGATGGTAGGGCTGGGCGCCATGGCCACCGCGCGCTGGCCCTGTCCGCGGTGACCGCCGTCGCCAACACCTGGTGGTGCCCCGCTGGATCTGGTCAGGACATCCCTGGCAGGGTTTCCACCGTCAGTTCCGGGTCGATGATTCGTAGGCGAGCCGCCTGGGCCGCCAGCACTGGCCAGTTACGAGCCCGGGCGCAGGTCGCCACCTGAGCGGCGGCCACATCTGGGATGCGCAGTCTCCATGATTGTGCCAACTCGGTACCGGACATCAGCGGTTGTTCAGGGGTGATCCGCCCACGCGGCTGGTCAGCCCACCCACTGGACGAGCAGCACGTCCACCCGACGCTGGTCTTCCAAGATGAGATACACCACCATGCCGTGGGTGCCGAACGAACGCGCCCGCACAGCACCCTGCGGGTTGTCCCGATGGTATGGCCGCCCGCTCCATGGTGCGGTTTCCAGGACGACCCGCAGCTCGGCGTAGGCGGCCAGGGCCTCGGCAGGCAGCGCGTCGACCTGGTGTTTCGCCTGGCCGTCGGTCTCGACGGTGTACAACGGGCGCGGCTTACAGCCTGGCCTCGGTGACGGCCACCGGCTCGTCAGTGGGAGGCTCCTGCCCGGTGAGCAGCTCGACGGCGCGTCGGACGACCCGGCAGTGTTCCTGCTTGTCCCGAGTGATCCACGAGCGCATCCGCCAGTGCTCCAGCGTGTCGTGAACGCACTCGAGGTCCAGCGTCCGCCCGGCCTCGTCCAGCGCCTCCCGGTACTCTCGGTCGAACTCGTTGCGGTACTCCGGGTGTAGGGCGGCGCGAATCTCGTGGGGCTTGGCGCCCGGCAGCGGCAACGGCGGCAGGGCCATGGTGTTGGTCCCGACGGGAGAGGCCATGCCGACACCATAACGGCCGGCACCACGAACCGGCCGTTATGGCGCGGGATTCGAGTTGGCGTGCTTGCGGGTCGGCGCTGTAGTTCGCGCACTCGGCGTAGCGCCCAGGTGGGCAGCGGGGAGCTGGCCACCTGGGCCCGGCGGACATCCATTGGTCCTATCCCGGCGTCGGCCCGTTCCTTCCCGGATGCCTAGTACCACCTACTCAACGGCTCCCATCCCGGTGTCCGCGAGCAGGCCGCCCGTTGCGTGGATGCCACCTTGCGGGGACTAAGCCGTGTCCCGTAGATCTTCGGGTGTGGACAGCTCTGTTATTCCCGAACCCAACAGGAGAGCTGCCCTGACTGTGCCGAGCAACTCTCCTGTTGGGTTCGGGAGGCTGAGGGCCCTCGGCCCTGTTGAGCCTCCCCGGCCCTGCTCAGAGATCTACGGGACATGCTCTAGTGCTCCCGCGCTGGCTCTACCAGTTCGACGAGCACGCCACCGGCGTACTTGGGGTGCACGAAGTTGATCCTGGAACCGGCCGTGCCGCGACGGGGCGTGTCGTAGAGCAGCCGCACGCCGGCCGCCCGCAGCGCGACCATGGCCGACTCGATGTCGGTGACCCGGTAGGCCAGCTGCTGCAGCCCTGGACCGCTGCGGTCCAGGAACTTCGCGATGGTGGAGGTGGGGCCCAGTGGCGCGAGTAGCTGCACCGCGGCGCCGGTGCCCGGGTCCCCGGGAGCCCGCAGCATGCCCTCGTGCACCCCCTGCTCCTCGTTGATCTCCTCGTGTACCAGCTCCAATCCGAACGTCACCCGGTGGAACTCGACAGCCGCAGCGAAGTCGGGCACCGCGATGCCGACGTGGTCGATCGCTGTGATGAAAGACGCGAGTTGCTGCATGGTTCGCAGCGTACGACCGGTTGGGGTGTGCTCGTCGTCACCAACGTACGGAGGCCATCGCGCGCGGTAAGGTCCGAAGACATCCCCGTATTGCACTGGTCACCCGCGTCGTTACGCCGGAGGTAGCACCATGACCGTTTCCGTCATCGTGGCCGGAGCCCGCACCCCGATGGGGCGGTTGCTCGGTCAGCTCAAGGATTTCTCGGCCGCCCAGCTCGGTGGGTTCGCCATCAAGAGCGCACTGGAACGCGCCGGCGTGCCGCCCGAGCAGGTGCAATACGTGATCATGGGGCAGGTGCTCACCGCGGGTGCTGGTCAGATCCCCGCGCGCCAGGCGGCGGTCAACGCCGGCATCGGCATGGATGTGCCGGCCCTGACCATCAACAAGGTGTGCCTGTCCGGGCTGAATGCGATCGCGATGGCCGACCAGCTGATCCGGGCCGGTGAGTTCGACATCATCGTGGCCGGTGGGCAGGAGTCGATGACCCAGGCGCCGCACCTGCTGCCCAAGTCGCGCGCCGGCTTCAAGTACGGCGACATCACCATGATCGACCATATGGCCCATGACGGCCTGTATGACTCGTTCGACCAGGTCTCGATGGGTGCCTCCACCGAGAAGCACAGTGCCCGTTACGAGCTGACCCGGGCCGAGCAGGACGAGTTCGCCGCGCAGTCGCATCAGCGGGCCGGGCGTGCGGTGGACAGTGGACTGTTTGCCGAGGAGATCACTCCGGTGATCGTTCCGCAGCGCAAGGGTGACCCCGTCGTGGTGTCGGCCGACGAGGGCATCCGGCCCGACACCACCGCCGAGAGCCTGGGCAAGCTGCGGCCCGCGTTCTCCGCTGATGGCACCATCACGGCCGGATCGTCGTCTCCGATCACCGATGGGGCCGCCGCGGTCGTGGTGATGAGCAAGACCAAGGCGGCTGAGCTGGGCCTGACCTGGCTGGCCGAGATCGGAGCGCACGGCATGGTGGCCGGCCCCGACGACTCCAGCTTGCACGAGCAACCCGCTAATGCGGTGTTGGCTGCGTGCCGCAAGGAGGGCATCGAGGCGAGCGACCTCGACATCGTCGAGATCAACGAGGCGTTCGCCGCGGTGGGTGTGGTGTCCACCCGCAAGCTCGGCATCGACCCGGCGCGGGTCAACCCCAACGGTGGGGCGATCGCGCTGGGGCACCCGATCGGGGCGTCCGGCGCCCGGCTGGTGCTGCACCTGGCGAT
>JBGSWT010000090.1:0-9332 GCA_041751815.1 Pseudonocardiaceae bacterium | reverse complement strand
CGATCCGGCAGGGCCACAACAAGGACTTCCGGCCCGACCTGAAGCAGCTGCTGTTCATCCTCACCATCTCCTCTGATGGTGCAGTGCCGATCGCCTACCGGGTCGCGGACGGCAACACCCCGGACGACCTCACGCACGTCCTGACCTGGGACGAGCTACGCGCGCTGGTCGGCCACGCTGGCTTCCTCTACGTCGCGGACAGCAAGCTGTGCTCGAAGCAGGCGATGGGCCACATCCACAGCCACGGTGGACGTTTCGTGACGATCGTGCCGCACGGCCGGCGTGAGGACACCTGGTTCCGCAACTGGGCACAGACCCACGCACCGGCCTGGACCGAAGCCCGGCGGGCACCCGGCGCCCGCCAGGCCGACCCCGACCGCGTCTGGCGGACCTTCGAGGCGCCAGCACCGTCGGTCGATGGCTACCGGGTGATCTGGGTGCACTCCAGCAGCAAAGCGGCCCGCGACGCCCAAGCCCGAGCAGCCCGGATCGAGGCCGGTCTCGCCGCGGTCGACGCCGTCGCTGTCCGCCTCGCCAGCCCGAAGACACGGATCAAGACCAGAGTCGCCGCCGAACAGGCCGCCAGCACTGCCCTGCAGGCGGCCGACGCGACCCGCTGGGTCGGCTTCACCCTCACCGAGACGACCGAGGTCGACCACCGGCAGGAGAAGCGTGGCCGCCCCGGCGCCCAGACCCGCTACCGCCGCACCGAGAAGACCGTCTTCACCATCGCCGCCGCCATCCACGCCGACAAGGTCAGCTACGACGCGGTCACCGACGGCTGCTTCCCGCTCATCACCAACGACACTGTGATGACCGGAGCCGAAGTCCTCGCCGCCTACCACTACCAGCCCAACCTCGAGCGCCGGAACCACCTGCTCAAAGGACCGCAAGAAGTCGCGCCGGTCTACCTCGAGACAGCGCACCGGATCGAAGCGCTGCTGCTCTGCCACTTCCTGGCCATGCTCACCGAGGCGCTCATCGAACGCGAGATCCGGACCTCGATGAGCAACCAAGGCCTGGCCGGGATCCCGCTCTACCCCGAACTCCGCAACTGCCCCGCCCCCAGCGCCCCGCGCATCCTGGAGATCTTCGACCACGTCCAGCGCCACCAGCTCATCAACGACGACGGCCAGATCGTGCAGACCTTCCAGCCCGACCTCACTGAGCTGCAACAGCAAGTCCTGGACCTCCTACACATCCCAGCCAACGTCTACAGCTCGACCGACGCCAGCTGAAGTGGGGGGCTATATCGATCGCGAGAAGTGCGGAACGTCAGTCAAACCCCTCCTCGCCACCCGAAACCAACCCCACGCACCACCCGAACTGCGCACCGCGCTCCGAACCATCGACCAGGCAGTTGACCAACGCCTCGCCCACGCCCGGCTGCGCACGGCAGCCTGACCCACACCCACCCCCTCTCAGAAAGGATCTCCACACGCCCCAAAACTCATGACGATCGTCAGAACCCCGCCACCAAAGGATCGCTAGGACGCGGCCCGCAGCAACCGCAGGTAGCCGATCTCAGCAGTGTTCTTCATGAGCTCGGCATTCACCCAGGCCATCATGTGAGCGACAGTTTTCTCGCGGTCGTCCACCCAAGGGAACGGGGCGACGGTATCTAGGTCGGTGTCGGAGAGCCGATCCAGCACCGCCAGCCATTCACGGCGCAGCCCCCGCAGCCACTGGACGGCCGCCTCCCCGTCACCTGGCCACACGACCTCAACCCGGTCCGGCGGGGTCTTGCCTTGCGAATGGTCGATGGTCACGGTCCACCACCAGCCGACATGCCAGGTGATCCACCCGATCGTGGGAACCGGGACAGGCTCTGGCTCTGGGACCTCCCAATCCGTCACCCAACCCCCCTCGCCGCTCGGACGGACCGTCCAGCAGTGGGTCGCGGGCTCCCACAGGAAATCCTCCGACGCGAGTTCCTCCAGGTGAAGTTCCAGCAGCGACCAGGTCAACTCAAACTGCCAACGCAGCAGGTCTCGACGGGACACCCGATCGATTGTGTCGCATCATCCGGCACCCGGTCGCTGGGGACCACGCGGCCGGAGCCGCAGGTGTCGACCATGGCTGCTGAGCTCGACGCCCGGGTCGCCGACTTCCGCACAACTGCCAGTTCGGGTGTCCTTGGCGATCTGGCCACCCAGTTGCGCACCGACCTGGCCCTCGACGCCCGTCAGATAGCGATCTGGCGCCGCCGACAGCTGGCCGAAGACGCCGTCCGCGATCTGTCGGGGCTGGTGAATCACTCCGACCGCGGCGTGCAGTACCTGGCCATCCGATACCCCGAACGGCTCGCCGACGCCGGCACGGTGTACTCGGTCGGCAACCGCGGCGACCGCGACGACAACCCTAGGGATGACCGTTGTATTCTCAAGAGCAAGGATCAGCGGGAAGGAGGATCACACTGACTCTTAACCGCCGGAGCAGCCCCGTCAACCATCTTTAAAAGGATTTCTCTTCTTACCGGATTTTTCTCATCGGCGGCTTTCTTTTGCAATTCCGCCAAGGCTGCTTCTGCCTGAGCGCATCGCTTCTCGGCAGGGGTAACACTGGCATCCGCAATGCCCGCTCCGGCAAAGCTAAGGCCAATTGCTAAACCGATGGCGGCAATTGTCTTCTTCAGGTTGTCCTTTCGAAACGGCCGAGGGGCGAGCCCATTCTGCTTCTTGTAGGTATGGGCATAGCCGGACCGGGGCGTCCACGGCCAGGTAAGTCCCTCGGACTGCGGCATCGGGCCGTCCGACCTGGTCGATTCTGGAATCAAGGCCTAGCTGGTGGTGCGACACCTCTTGGGGTCGTCCTACCGCTATCGCTCAATCCGGCTGAATCGTTACCTCCGTGACCGTTGTCTCGAATCGTATTCACACGCACACGCACAGTAGTCGCAGCTAGCAGTGCAGCTAGCAGTGCAAGGTATCCGTTGACACGAGAAATTCACAGTCGGGCGGTCGCCGGAGAAAGGCGTAACGCGTTGCTGTCGCAGCTCGAGCACCATCTCGGGCACCCGAGAGAAATCTCGGAGAGGCAATTATGACCACATCGCCACCGCCCGGCGCCGCCTCTGAGGTAAGAACGAGCGATGGGAGCAGAATCGCGGATCGGGGCCCGATGAGTGCGTCGGTTGGGGTCGGGGTGGTCGTGCGGGACGCCGACGGCCGGCTCCTGCTGGGGTTGCGCAACAAGTCCGACGAGCCCCCCACGTGGTGCCTCCCTGGCGGCATGGTCGACCCGGGCGAGTCCCTCGAGGACGCCGCCCTGCGAGAACTCGCCGAGGAGACCGGGCTACGAGCGGAGGCCGTCGACGTCGTGGGGCTGGGCCTCACCACGGGCAGCTCAACAGCCGTCACCGCAGCCGCGGTCGCGCACCGGGTCCACGGCCGGCTCGAGGTGCTCGAGCCGCGCGAGTTCCAGTCGTTGCACTGGTTCGCCGACAACGCCCTACCCGAGCCGCTGTTTCCCGCGACGCGGCTCGTGCTCGACATCATCGCCGGCCGTCCCGCTCACAATGCGGTGGCCTCGTACTCCCTGAGGCGGAGATGATTCGCGCGTGAGCGCTCTGCACATCTTCGACATGGACGGCACCCTGCTGCGCGACAGCACCGCCAGCCTGGAAATCAGCCACCGCCGCGACCAGGTTGCCGAACTCGAGGACCTCGAGACCCGATTCGCGGCCAGCGAGATCACCGCCGTCGACTTCGCGCTGGCGATCCGCGAGCTCTGGCACGACCTCACCGACGACCCCGCTGGAATCCTCACTCCCGCCGACAAGGTCCGGTTCGTCGAGACCGAACGTGCCCGGCGACACCTGCCCGTCCGGGCCTGCGTCGCCTACGGCGACTCCCTGTCCGACGAACCGCTGTTCGCCGCGCTGGACCACACCGTCGCCATCAATGCCGACGCCCGGCTCGAAACATCCGCCCGCATCGCCTACCGAGGTGACGACCTGCGAGAGGCCTATGCACAGGGCAGAGAACTCCTCGAGGACCACTGAAGTCGCCGAGTTGTGTCAGCGTCGTCCGGCCCGAATGAGCCAAGCTGCCGAGTCGTAGAGCACTCCTCGCTCGGTGTGGTGATCGGCCAGGCTGGCTCGCAGGTCCTCGAGCGCGCGAGCCCTGGTGCCGGGGGCGAGGTCGCGCACCATCCCGGCGTGTTGGCCAGAGACGAACCGCAAGGCGTCATCGGGGTCCGGGCCGAAGTACATCGGCTCGCTGAGGCCCTGCAGCTGTACGTCGGAGAAGCCGGCCGAGGTCAGTAGTGATCGCACCCGGTCGGGGTCGCTCAGGGCGAACGGGCTCGGCGCGTCCGATGGCGGGCTGGGCAGCTCGCGACCGGCAGCCAGAGCTGTGAAGAAGGCGCTGAGCCACTCGTTGCGCTCGAACGGCTGCCAGGTCAGAAGGACCAGGCGACCGCCGGGGCGTAGGGCTCGCGCGATGTTGGTGAACGCGGCAACGGGATCGCCGAAGAACATCGACCCGTGCCGGCTGATGGCGATGTCGAAGCTCTGGTCGCAGAAGGGGTGAACCTGCGCGTCGGCCTGCTGGAAGGTCGCGTTCGCTACCTGCTCGCTCTCGGCTCGCCGGCGGGCGAGCTCGATCATGCGTGAAGACAGATCCACTCCCAGTGCCGATCCGGCGGTGGCGCACCGCGCGGCGTCTCGGGTGGCCTGGCCGCTGCCGCAGCCGACGTCGAGCACGGTCGCGGTCTCGTCGATCGCTGCCGTGGCGAGGAACTGACTGTGGTAAGCGGCGACTGCCTCGTCGAAGCGGTCGGGGTGGGCGGCCCAGAAGGCGCCCGCGTCACCGTCCCAGTTGCCGAGCTGTTCGGCGTTGGACGGGTCGACCGGCTCCGCGCTGCTCACGAGCCCCAGGCTCTCAGACGGCTCGAGGAGACAAGCTGGGCGGTACTGCGACCGACTTACGTCAGCTCGGAGGTCTCGTGGGCCAGGAGAAAGGCTTGCTGGACGCTCTCGGCCTTGTCGGGTTCCCGCTGGAGCTGTGCCCGTAGAGCCAGACCGGCTCAGGCGGGTTGGCCGGCGACGTGGTCGGGGCGCCAGCGACGGAAGCCGAGACAGATCGTGTGGCTGAACGCCTGCTCGACGTGCAGTGGCTCGTCTCCGACTTGGAAGGCGAGCCGGAGATGGCCGCCTGGGGCCTGCGCCCGCATCTCGCCGAACGAGACCCAATGCTGCGCGCTCATCCCATCGTCGAGCGCCCGGACACCCGACACCCACGGCAGCAAGAACAGCCGGCGGCTCTCGCGTTCGGTCCACAGCCGTCCGGAGCGACCCGGCATCGGCGCGACGACACCCGGTACCCCCGTTCCACCAAGCGAACTGCTGCCAGTAGCCCCGCTGGGGTACCGCCGCCGCTCCACTTGACGGCATACGGGGCTCCTGACGCGGAAGCACCGCGCCACAGCTCCGCAGCCGCGTCTGCACCGAGTGCCACCCGGTCGATCGAGGTGAGATCGACGCCGAAGTCCTCCTGAACCCACGCACGCAGGCGCTCACCCAGGGCACTCATCACCTGAGCAGCGGATCCTTCGTCGTCCACGCGGACAGGATGCCCGTGCCTGGCCCTGGACTGGCCCACCGACGCCCAACCCGAAGCTTGTGAGGCGATCAGGGAAACGAACGGACCGGCCATCGTGGCCCTGTCACCCAAAGGGACGCATGCAAACGTCGATTCATAGCTAAGCTGAGAGGATGCGAGCGGGGCGCCTTAGGCTATTCGTGACTCGCCCACTCGTCGCCCTGTCGTTGGTACTTCTCACCGCTGGGTGCGCAGAGGCGAAAGGATTGCCAAGCAACGATGTCACGGGGCTACCGCCGCGCCCGAGCACCACAACGATTACTACATCCGCGGTCGATGCAACGGAGTGTCCGGAGTCCGAGTTGAGGGCAATCGCGGAGGACCAGATTCCTCGCGCAGAAGGTATTAGTATAGCTGCGATCAGAGTTACTCACTGTCGAAATGGATACACCCGTATCGTGCTTGAGCCGGCACCGCAAGGAAGCACTGACGATCTCCCGGTTTTCCTCCACAAGGTTGACGGACGCTGGTCGATCATTTACGCAGGCACAGGTTTGAACTGCGCTTACGAGGATGGCCTCGATCCGGAAACCTTGACGGCGTGCCGCGCACTCGGCCCACCGTGACACGCACGAACAGGAATGCCTCCGCTGGAACGAAGCAGGCGTACAGTCAACGTCAACGCTGACGCAGCACGCGATGGGCGGATGTTCTGGGGAGTCTGAGCTGCCAGCGGCGCAGTGCATGGTGTAGTCCCGGCATTTCGGCAGTACCGCAGGTGGACCATCGTTATCACATGCAGCGGGGTGGCATGGACGTTCCGGGTCGCGGAGTTGCTTAATGACGTTCGGGCGGGGGGACCGCGACGGCGGACGGGTTCGCGATCAGCATGTCGTTCTGGCCTCGGCCGACAACCGGGGGTTTGTTTCGCTGCGTCAGCCGGCGACTCCTCGACGTGAGCGCTACGCCATCGGGCGGTCGCTGCGCAAGCGGGTGCCCCGATCAATGCTGGGCAGGTGGAGCGTGCCCGACGGCCGCGTCGACCCGGTGCAACAGATCATCGCGACCCACGAAGGCCGGCTGGACCGGTTGATCCCGATCCGGGTCGGCCGAATGATCGGCTCTCCCTACGCCTTCCTGCGCGGCGCTGCCGCGATCATGGCCGAGGACTTCGCCCACCTGCCATGCACCGGGATCACCCCGGTGATCTGCGGCGACGCGCACCTGGGCAACTTCGGCTTCTACGGCTCACCCGAGCGGGATCTCGTCTTCGACCTCAACGACTTCGACGAGGCACACCCGGGAGCCTGGGAGTGGGACCTGCGCCGTTTGGCGACCAGCGTGTGGGTCGCCGGTCGGGACAACGGCTCCTCCGAGTACGCGTGCGAGGAGGCCGCTGCCCGCTGCGTCGCCGCCTACCGCGAGCACATGACATACCTGGCAGAGCAACCCCTGCTGGCCCGCTCCTATGAGCGGCTTGACCTAGACCGGCTGCGGACGACCGCTACCCGGGACCCGCTGCGCCAGGAGATCAAGCGAGCAGCCCAACGGGCGCGCCGGCGCACCAGCGACCGTGCGCTGCCACGATTCACCCAGACCCGGGACGGAACCCGCCACCTCGTCGAGGAGCCCCCGCTCATCACCCGCCTGGACGCTGCCGAGGCCGACCAGATGGCGAAGGCGCTGGACTCGTACCTGCTGACGCTGCCTCCCCACTGGGCGCGCATCCTGGCCGGATACAGCATCATCGATGTCGCTCACAAGGTTGTCGGGGTGGGCTCGGTGGGTCTGCGTGCTTACATCGTGCTCTGCGAGGGCAGCAATCCCGACGACGTCGTGTTCCTCCAGCTCAAACAGGCCCGCCGGTCCGTCGTCGCACGGTTCGTGCACGGCGACTCGGCCTGGCACGCCCACCAGGGCCAACGGGTCGTCGAATACCAGCAGGCGCTGCAGACCGTCAGCGATCCACTGCTGGGATGGACCACGGTCGGACACCACCAGTACTACGTCCGGCAGTTCCGGGACATGAAGGGTGCCGTCACGGTCGACGGAATCGACGCCTCCGCCCTGGCCGACTACGCCGGGATCTGCGGTCTACTGCTGGCCAAGGGCCACGCCCGCACCAGCGGCGCCTCTATGATCGCCGGCTACCTCGGCAGCAGCGACAAGGTCGACCGGGCCATGTGCCGGTTCGCCCGCGACTACGGCGAACAGATCGAGCGTGACCACCAGGCGCTGCAGGCCGCCGTCGCTCGCGGCATCCTCCACGCCGAGACCGACCAATGATGAGCAGCCACACCGCCGAGCACTGCGGGCGAGCCTCGGCGCTCACCTTCGAGGGCGTTTGCCCAACAGCCCCCACTCGTGCCAGTGCTCAATCTCAATCCAGCCGTTCACCCGGGGACGCTCGCGATCAGGATACGGCTCGCCGGTGTAGTGCTTCGCCAGCCGGTCGATCCCCGACAGATCTGAATCGTCTGCCAGCTCGATCAATCCCTGCATGCTGACGTGCACAAATCGGTCGTCAGGATCGAGGACCGTCAGCGAGACCTTCGGGTTAGTCCGGAGGTAGGACAGGCGGCGCCGCTGCGCGTCCATGTTGACCAGTATCCGGCCCTCGTCCCACAGATACCAGGTCGCGACGGTGACGGGCGCGCCGTCCGGACGCACGGTGCCGATGACCGCCGGGTTGGCACGGACCAGAAGGTCGACAATGATTTGGGGTATGGGCGGCTTCGGCAAAAGGACCTCTCAGCTCGCTGCTCGGCGAAGACATCCGACGGTCCCACAGTACCGGCGATCACGTCAAAGAAACCCGCATACGAGCACTGCTGGAGCCTGGAAGGCAATGCTATTGGCGTATGAGTCGCGGCTCGCAAGCAGAAAGGAGTGCTCAAATCCGGGTAAAGGCCACTAACGGCACTGTATCCGTTCCGACGTGCATTTCGAGGAGACGCCCGGCCTGTGAAAATCCGGCAGATCCCACAGCCGCACGGGCTCGTTGGCGCTCCAGCGCGATCGGTTCGCCTTGTCACCAGCACTGGCGCCGATCCGGCACCGCTCGTCGGGCCCGCGGTGTGGGTGCAGTCCGAGTGACACCGCTGGCAACGTAGACCGATTGAGGGTAATATTCGACCTGACCGACTACTCTCCGTACGCATGGCGTCATGGCCTGCGTCGTTCTCGGCCTCACCATGACACCGGTTGTCGTTCGCGCCGGGACGGGAACGTTGATATGGCGTCGGTTCGCACCGCCAACCTCAGTCACGTCGATACACACAGCTTGGCCGCTCGTGATCGCCCAGCACACCTGAGGCTGAAGCCGAGTAGCTCCGCCAGGAGTGCCCTGGTTGGGGCGGTCGGAGCTCGGCGAGCCCGGTCCGGATCGCGCTGAACATGGGCAGACAGGACAGCGCTGCTCGCCGAATTCCACTCGACAGCGACCGAAGCCTTGCCCTGGACCCGCTCCGGGCATCCGGTGTCCACGTGCCCCGAATCCTCGGCACCGAAGATCCGCGGATCGATCTGCTCATCCCTGCCGAGACCGCTCAGCAACGTCGTCGGCCGCCGACACGTCGTTCTCCTGCCAACACGGAAACTGTGGACGCCGCCGAGACGGCGGGATCCACTGGCGCCAGCGCGGAGGGTTTCGTCTGGGACGAGGAGGAGTCCGAGGCGCTGCGGCAGGCCCGCAAGGACGCCGAGCTCACCGCGTCGGCCGACTCGGTGCGCGCGTATCTCAAGCAGATCGGCAAGGTCGCGCTGCTCAACGCCGAGGAGGAGGTGGAG
>JBGSWT010000089.1:0-2230 GCA_041751815.1 Pseudonocardiaceae bacterium | reverse complement strand
GCGTGCTCGCCCCACGACGGTGCTACCGACGCCCACATCGCGTGGAACGGATCGGCCACGACCCCGGTCTGGTCCCCGTTCGCCGCTGGCACCGGTCCATTCAGTTCCTCAGTGCCCATGGCCGCCGCCCTCGTGGACGGCTGGGCCCGAGGCCGTCGCGTCGCCGTGATTGTTGCGGCCGTGCAGGTGTGGCCCTCGGTGCCCATGCTGGGTACCCCGCCCGCCGCGGCCGGCTCTGCGCCGCCAGAGGTCCGCCACCACCAGCGCGGCGGCCACGGCCACGTGCAACAGCACCATCACGCCGACACCGATGCGCAGTTGCACCCCCAGCTCGCGCAGCAGGACCAAGACGACGAGGACCCCAACCACCTTGACCCCGACGATCGCGAGCATCTTCACCCGGCAGGATCGCCGCCCGCGGCTCGGTCCGGCCCCGGTGTCGCCGGTTGACCTGGGATCGGGATGCGGGTCAGTCATACGAGGGCCCGCTGCACCGATACC
This sequence comes from Pseudonocardiaceae bacterium, assembly GCA_041751815.1. Classification (GTDB taxonomy): domain Bacteria; phylum Actinomycetota; class Actinomycetes; order Mycobacteriales; family Pseudonocardiaceae. The sequence goes on along the minus strand of JBGSWT010000089.1, from coordinate 1,729 downwards.
AGGTGCGTTCCCTGGTGGGCGATGACGGCCACGATTACCCGCTGCAGGCTGCGGTCCCCGTCGCAGAACCGGCTATTGCCCGCCGCGGGCACGCTGACGAGCTGCACGTCGGTGAGGTCCGTCAGCACGCCGATCTGGGCCTTCCCGCCGGCCAGCCGGTCCAACAGCTCCGGCAGCGCCGCGGACCGAGACCCGCGCCCCTGTCCTGGTCCGTGGCCGTGTCCACCGGCCGGTGGCTCCCCGACGTCCCCGATGACCCGCAGTAACCGGCCGAGATGGTGGTAACCCTCGGCCGCATGCGCGGCGACCGCGCCAACGGTGTCACCCGCGTCATCGTCGGGGCAGGGCCTACGCAGATCCGCCTCATCCAGGCCGCTGAAGAACTCGGCCATCTCGTCGAGCTGCCGGCTCGCCGCCGTCATCAATTCGCTACCACGTTCGCTCACAACACCAGCTCCTTATTCCAACCGCGGCCTGCGCGGTGTGAACTCCGCTGGCAGCAGTTTACGAGACAGTCTGTCTGATTGCAAGATATAGCGTCTCGCTGCTGCTCATCGCGTATCATTGAACGGTGCCGAGACTGTGGAACACGACGATCGAGACGCACCGCAACCAGGTGCGCGAGGCGATCCTGGACACCGCCGCGACGCTGCTGGCCGAGCACGGGCTGCGGTCGGTGACGATGTCGCAGATCGCCGAGGACACCGGCATCGGACGCGCCACGCTGTACAAGTACTTCCCCGACGTCGAGGCGATCCTGTTCGCCTGGCACTACCGTCAGATCACCGGCCACCTCGCCCATCTCGCCGACGTCCGTGACCAGGCCGGCGATGCCGGGGAGCGGCTGCACGCCGTCCTGGAGGCCTACGCGCTGATCACCCACGAGTCCCACGGGCACCACACCACCGAACTCGTGGCCTTCCTAAATCGCGACGCCCACCACGCCCGAGCGCAGCACCACCTCCACGACATCATCAGAGACCTGCTGACCGAGGGCGCGGCGACCGGCGCCGTGCGGGATGACGTCGCACCCGACGAACTCGCTACCTACTGCCTGCACTCCCTCACCGCCGCCGGCAACCTGCCCTCCAAGGCTGCCACCCGTCGCCTCGTCTCCCTCACCCTGGCTGGGCTGCAATCAACGAAAACGTAGCCTCCGGTCGAGCTGCCCGCATCTGACCGACATCTCCGCATTGCGCTCAGGCGACCGCGGCACATACTATCTGCGTATGAATGCAGATATTGGTGAAGATCGCCGGCTGCCAGAGGATCAAGTGAATTTGGTCGTCGAGGTGTTTCGGATGTTGGCCGATCCCACCCGTGTCCAACTGTTGTGGGCGCTGGTGGAGCGGGAGATGTCGGTCAGTGATCTCGCCACGCACGTTGGTAAGCCGGCGCCATCGGTGTCGCAGCATCTGGCGAAGCTGCGGATGGCACGGTTGGTTCACACCCGCCGAGACGGCACGACGATCCACTACCGCCTGGAAAATGACCATGTCGGGCAACTGGTCATCGACGCCGTGTTCAATGCCGAACACGCCGGCCCCGGAGTGCCTGGTCACCACCGCAACGGCGACGAACCAAGAACTCTGCACCCAAACATGGCCTCGAAGCCGACAGCGGAGCGGCAGGGCGGACACGGCGCATGACCCACGACGCGGACCACCACAGCACCGGCCACGGCCACGGGCATAGCCGCGACGCCCGCGGCGGCAGGTTCGGTGCGGCG
>JBGSWT010000088.1:0-9164 GCA_041751815.1 Pseudonocardiaceae bacterium | reverse complement strand
AACAGCATGGTGAACCCCGACCCCGGACGTGCCCAGGACACACTGACCTGCCGCACCCCATGCTCGGGACAGCACACCCGCGGCAGCCGGGCATGCAGAAACGCCTTGTGCTGGAAGAAGTCCATGTGCCGCCACGTCTTGTCCGCCGTGTCATGCACCACACACGCACCCTGCGCGCAGTCCTTGGCCGGACACCCGAACCGGGCCCCACGCTCGAAGTCCAGATACAGATCCAGCTGGGCGGCCTCGACGTCGAACTCGCTGCGCGTCACCCGCCACGGCCCGCTCAGCCCCAGCGCCGCCGTGAACAACCCCCGCTCATCCATACCCCCACGACCCCCTGCTACACGACCATCACGGACAGTCACGCAGCCAACGAAACCATCACCCCCTCGTCAACCCGCCACGCCGGAACCACACTCACTTGATCACCAAACCCACTTGATACAGCGAGGAACCCGAAAATGCCGCGCTCTTTGCCCGGCCGACGGCGTCCGCCGCGCCTGGCCCGGCGCCCGATCGCAGCAATGTGATCGCCTTCCGGCGCCGGTCCGCCGGGTAGCCTGACCGCACGCTGCGAATGAGGAGTGCCGATGGCGACGACGAACAACAACACCACCGCCGTCACGATTGACAAGGTGGACGTCTGGTTTAATCCGGAGAGCGCCGAGATCCACATCACGACGCGCGACCGGGACGCCGCGAAGTTCCTGCGGCACACCACAATCTCGAACAGACCGGATTCGGTGCGGTACCACCGGACCTTCTACCGAGACCTCGCTCGCCTCCTCGTCGCGCAAGGACAGGACGTGCCCGGCTGGACAGAGGACGGTCCGGCGGAGTAGTCGCTCCGCCCACGAAGCCGAAAGCCCCGGTCCGTCCACCCGGCGGTGGCCGGGGCTCTTGCGCGTCTACGGCAACTGAAGGTGGTCCCAGAAGCTCGGATAGAAGAGCGTGGTCGAACGTAAGAAGCCGCTCGGCGCCAGCCATGTTGCGCGCGAGACCCAAATCGCGCGCATTTGCAAGAAAAGTCTGAACGCATTCATCAGCGTTGTCGGCAGCTGTACCGCTTTCGATCGCTACATCGCGGAGAACGGTCATACTAGGAAGGCGATCGCCAGCATACCTGTCATATAGAGCCTTGAACGGCTCAATACGCCCGATGGCGAGTTCGAGTCTCGCTTGCAAGCGGGCGCGACCGAGGTGCTCCTCACCTGAAGCCAATTTTCCATCTGGCGTCAGCTCTAGATACTCAGCCTGATAACTCCCGGTCGTTAAGCCGTACTGGTTCGAGTTGGTAATGAGTCGGCGACTGTGGCCACTATCAGCCGATCGGCCCATGTTCTCGAACAGAGTCAGCCGACGAATGCGCTGTCCAGCCGCGAAGCGCTGAATCGCCTCGGCGACGGGCAATGACTCAACAAAAGACGCTGCCGGGTAGGTCCTTGGCGTTCGGGTTCGACGTCGTGGCGCCTTTGCGGACGACCCCTGTCCAGTCGTATCAGCGGCCGTACTAGCCGGCGACGGCCCCTAGCGCGTCGCCACCATCCGCACTGCTCTTTGACTCGGCATTCGCATCCGCCACGCGTGCAGACTACTCATCGCGATCGCGGCACCACTTTCGGGTACCACCGAGGAGGGAATCCCGGGTTAATCAAGGTACTCCGCTGGTAATGCCGCCGCACTGACTCACGCGTACACCCCGTCACCACGGCCAGCGGTGCGGTCCCCTTCCCTACCCCGTGCGCGGTGACGACTACGGCGCAGTGCGGAGTGGAGCCACTGAGGCGCAGAGTTGATCATGAGCCGACGCCGAACGGTCTTGCCGGTGGAGGAGATTTGGGAGAAGCAACGATCTTGCCTGCCTGGTACCAGCCCAGATACGACTGCAGCCCCCGACCGTTCTTGCTATTCAGGGCGCCTCAGTCTGGGGTGTGGCTGGTGAAGGATTCGAACCTTCGTAGCCTAAGCCGACCGATTACAGTGCGTTGCTGTGCGTGTTTTCACAGTTCGCAACGGTGCGGATCGTCTCGTGCGGCCAAGGTATCGCGCGGGTGCGGTCGCGTGAAGTCGCAGGTCGGGCGCCAGTTGGGTTTGCGAGTAGGCGGCAAGCACCTCCACTCGGTTCCGTGGTTGCACGCCCGGTGCCGACCTGGCGCGCTGGGCAGCGCCACGACTCGCTGGCTTCGAGCCGCTCATGGCGCAGCTGCGGATCCCCCGGGGGCAGGCCTGGCCGCCCCGGACGAGACCCGATGGGTTGCTCGCAGACAAGGCGTACTCAACCGCCGGATCTGCTTCCACCTGCGGCGACGCGGGGATCACGGCCGCCATCTCCCAGAAGAGCGACCCGCAGCAGGCCGCCCGCGCGGCCAAGGGCTCCCACGGTGGTCGTCCACCAGCGTTCGACACCGACGAATACCCCCGCTACACCGCCGAACGCGCATTCAACAGGGCTCAAGAAGTTCCGCGCCGTGGCCACCCGCACCGACAAAGCCTGACGCGCCAGAGGAGTTCGTCTTGGCAACCGCGAAGCGCTGTTGGCAGAGATGGCTGCGGTTCGCTGAGGCTTGCTACTCACCCCGGCGCACTCTGATCCGAGGGCCAGAGTCACCCCGTCATCGTGATCCTCGCGTCACTTCCCCGCTGGTGAAGTTGCGAGGCGTGGTCGCTTGCCACGACTCGCAACGTCGTCGCCCAGGCGGCCGTCACTGTTGGTAATAGGACGACGAATTTCGTAACCGGGTTGGCTGAGCTGATTGAGGGCGTCGGCGATTTGGCGGGCAGCGGCGCCGTCACCGAATGGTGAAGGTAGGTCGGCGAGCTTGTGGTGGTATCGGTCGCTGTCGTGGAGCCACCGTCGGGCGAGGGCGCCCAACTCACGAGACGGAATGACTCGCAGACCGAAGGTGGTTTCGATCTCGGGGCGTTCGGTGCTGCGGCGCACGACGATGACGGGTGTCTTCACGACGCTGGCTTCCTCCTGAACGCCGCCAGAGTCGCTAATGAGCATGGCGGCGGAATGGGCCAGCGCAAGGAATTCCGGGTAGTCGAGCGGTTCGGTGGTCTGTAGGGGTGAGAGACGGTGGGCGAGACCGAACTCGTCGATGCAGCGTGCGGTGCGGGGATGCAGGGGCAGGATGACGGGGGCGCCGATCGTAGCGAGTTCGGTGAGCAGCAGGTCGAGGATCTCGGGGTGATCGACGTTCTCGGGTCGATGCAGGGTGGCCAGCACGAAGCTGCGCGCGGTGAGCTTGTGCTTGTGCAGCAGGCGGGTTCGGCTGGTGGGTCCGGGCAGCATCGCTTGGACTGCTTCGACGATGGTGTTGCCGGTGAGCAGGATGCGGTGCTCGGGGATCGCTTCGGCGCGTAGGTTAGCGCGGTTGAGCTCGGTGGGTGCGCAGCAGAGGCCAGCGAGGTGGTCGATCAGGACTCGGTTGTGTTCCTCGGGCATGGCGCGGTCAAAGCTGCGCAGGCCGGCTTCCACATGCACCAGTGGTAGGTCGGCGTGGTTGGCGGCCAACGCCCCGGCCAGCGCGGAGGTGGTATCGCCTTGCACGACGACCACGGCGGGCGGGTCCGCTCGCAAGCGCCGGTCCAGTGCCGTGACCATGTCACCGAGCTGCGATCCGCGACCTTGGGCGTACTCGCGCCGGGTGGTGAGATGCTGCAGAGGAATGCCGAAGGTAGCGGCGATCCTTGCCGACATTTGCTCGTGGTCGTGTTGACCGGTGTGGACGACCATGGTGTCGGAGCCGAGCAGGTTGATGATCGGGGCGAGCTTGATCAGCTCGGGTCTGGTGCCCAGCACCACGGTCACGTGGTGGTTCACCAGAACAGATGGCGGCGTTCGCCGGTGAGGTAGCGGTGGGCGGCCACGAACAGGCGCAGGTAGAGCTGGTCGGTGCGCAGGTAGTTGGGGATCAGGTCGGTATGCGCGAGTGTGCCCTCGTGGTAGGTCATGCCTTCGGCGGTGCGGGTGGCGTATCGGGCGGGGGCATTGGCGCGGGTGTCGTCGGCGAGGTCCAGGGCATGGGCTAGATCAAGTTCGACGAGTCCGGCGACCTCGGCGTCAGCGAGTGGGATGTCGGTGAGCTCGACGTCCAAGGGCAGTAGATGCCAGTGCTGAAATTCCCGCTCGATGTAGTCCGGGGCCAGCGTGACCGCGGTCTGGCGGACGCCGAGGGGTTGCAGATCGGCATAGGGCACCGGCAACCCGAGTTCTTCGTGGACCTCCCGGACGCCGTCGGGGATGCCCTCACCGGCGTGGTAATGCCCGCCAACGGTGATGTCGGCGTAGTCGGGACGCTCGAAGCTGTACCGATCGGGGCTCTTTTTCTGCAGTAGGACGGTGCGGTGGGTCGGGTTGATCGCCAAGCAGGAGAAGGTACGGTGCCACAGCGCCTCGCGGTGCGCGGTTTTCTTGTCGCGCTCGCCAATGTGCTGGTAGCGGTCGTCGAAGATGTCGATCAGCGTCATGGAGCGTCCTCGGGGTACAGCGACCAGTAGGTGCGCAGAGCCTGGTGGTCGCGGGCTGGGTCACCTACGGTGACCCACTGACAGTCGATGCGGTGCACCCGCGCTATGCCGGTACGGGCCAGCTCACCGACGGCGATGCCAAGGTCGACTTCGCCGCAGGCGTGCTCTGTGGGGCACCAGCAGCGGCAGTATCGATGGCCGCATGACAAGCCGCGACACGACAGCGAGCGGCTCAGTGACCGTGGCAGGGTCGGGCCGTTGCCGGATGCGGATCACCTTGGTGGCGTCGTCGGGGTCGGTGTCGATGATGCCGAACGAGCTGACTTAGTTGTGGTCGATGCGCGCGGCGGCTATCACTGCGTCGGCGCCACCCGCCGCGAGCCGGTGCATGCTGGCGAGCTCTCGGTGCGCGCGGGCACCGGGAAGCAGCACGTCGTCGCTGAAGGCGACGGCGAACAGGTCAGAGTGACGCAGCCGATCTGCCACGGTGAGCAGCGGTGTCGCATTGCCATAACCGTGACGCAGGTCTTCCGGCACGGGCCTTGACGGGTATGACGCCTGCGTGGTGTGCGGCGAGGTGTGCCGCCACGACGGTGTCCGTGGGCCGGGTGACCACGATGACCTCGCTGGCGCCGGCGTCGACGCATTCGATCTTGGCTTGGAGGTGCTCGTAAGGCTGCTGGACTGGCGAGGTCGTTGACGCCCGACCACCCGTCGGTCACCACGGCCTAGGAGGCTGGTGTCAAACAGCCCATCTGCATGAAAAGTAGGCGACCGAGAGTGCAAACTCACAGGTCAGGGCCTTGCGCTTCGATCACTATCGGTGAGATTCGGCGAAAAACACCAGCCTCCTAGAAAGTTTCGCCAACTTCTAGCAAGGAGTCTCCATGCACGCGAGATTTCTGGGGAAAGACCCCAAGTCGATCGAGGGTGAGTCCCCTACGCTGTTCGCCACCGACCGTACGGACCGCGCGACCTACATCGCCCAGGGGTGGAAGGTGACTGACCCCCAGGTGCTCGCGGACATCGGCCCCGTCCCTGTTCACGAGACACTCATCGAGATTCCCGAAGAGGTCTTGAAGTTCTACGTACGCCGCTACGCGGAGGAGGGAAACTGAGCCTGCTTATCGGGGACGACTTCAATCGACTGTTCCGTACCTTCGAGCATACTGCGTTCCGCCTGGAGGTACGGGACCGCTACAACGCGCCGCGTGAGGTTGAGTCGTTCAGAAAATTCCTAGACGGTGAGCCAGACAACCTATCGTGGGCCGACAGCTGGTTCAGCATGATTCGCGAGGCGACTGCCGAAGGTCGCCTGTTCTCACGTGTGCGCGTCGTGACCTTGCCATTGACCGACTACAGCCGTTTCGGACTATGGGCGTCTTCGTTTACCAGCGGCGCGGGTGAAGATATCCGTTACGTCACCCGCGACGAGGCTCAGAAAGCCGAGCTGCCGAATCACGATTACTGGTTGTTCGACTCGCGCAAGCTGGTTCGGATGCACTTCGGCGACGAAGACCGCTTCCTTGGCGGTGAGATCATCGAGGACGCGGCCGAGATTGTGAAGCACAACTATTGGCGCGATGCCGCCCGGCATTGCGCTCTTGGGCGGGACGACTTTGGCGCCGAGCAGGGTTAGTGGTTCGACCAGCGTTGATGAAGCACGCAATGCGCTGGGTAAACGACTTCGCGAGCTACGCCGACGAGTAGAACTCACCGGCAAGCAGCTCGCGGAGTCGTTGTCGTGGCCAGCTTCTAAGGTGTCCAAGCTCGAGAATGGTCGGCAGACACCGACCGATCGGGACATCCTTGACTGGACCCGGGCAACCAGTAGCGAGGGTGAAACTGATGCCCTGCTCGCATCGCTACACACCCTCGAAGTCCAGCACGCCGAGTGGCAGCGCGTCCTCAAAGTGGGGCTCCTGTCTCATCAGATCGAGCTGACCGAAACAGACCGGCAAACGAAGCTCTACCGGGCGTTTGAGCCGGTTGTTATTCCGGGGCTGATGCAAACGCCGGAGTACGCTCGCGCTCGTTTTTCGCAGGTCGTAATGGTTCACAAGGTGCCTAATGACATCAACGACGCGTTGCAAAAGAGGATGCAGCGCCAAGAAATGCTGTACCGCCAGGATAAGCACTTTCATTTCGTGCTAACCGAGGCGGCCTTGCGTTACCGGCTGTGCTCGCCGGATATCATGCTCGGGCAGCTTGACCGTTTGATCTCACTCACCTCACTAAGAAACGTTCGTCTTGGCATCATCAGCAACGACACGCAATATGTGGTCGATCCCCGTCACGGCTTTTGGCTGTACAACAGCGATCTCGTCAGGGTCGAGACGTACTCGGCTGAGCTAAATCTTCGTCAGCCTCACGAGATCGAGCTGTACAGCAGCACTTTTGAGAAGTTCGCCGCTGTCGCCAGCTACGGTGGAGCTGCGCGTGCGATCATCAACCGTGTCGTTGCGGACCTTGCATCTGACGAATCGGATGATGGCGAGTAATTTCCGGCGCGCCGACACGTTGGACGATTGCGAGAAATGCCAAGAAATATTCTTCTATATAACATTTTCGGTCCTACTCTCCAAAGCGGACGGTGAACCGCGTCCTTGCCTTTCGGACATGGGAGAATCAGGTGACTGTTCGTGTTGACCTGCTCAGCAGGGCACAGATCGACCGACTACCGGAGCGGGCCCGAGAAGTCATTGAGTACCGCAAGAGTGGCCTGAGCCTGAATCACATTCAGGGGTGCCCGCTGGACTGTGCCTACTGCATCCGGCACACCTACGGGCTGTGGGATCAGCGGGTGCCGCGCGCGCTCATGAGCGACGGTGAAGCGGTCGAAGAACTGGTGAATCATCGGTACTTCCAGCCGCACGTGACGCCGGTTCAGGTGTTAAATCGGGCCACCGACCCGTTCGTCCCGAGCGTCCGGCCGCACACCTTCGCGGTGCTCGAAGACCTCGACGCCCGCAAGCTGACGAATCATGTCCTGGTGATCACGCGGCACAGCATGAAGCCGGACGATGCCGAGCGACTCAATCAGCTCAAGCACCTCAAGGTGACGCTGCTGTTCACCTACTCCGGCATCGACAACAAAGACGTCGAACCGTACCCCTCGCATGTGGCGGCCGAGTCCTTGAAGCTCATGAGCGCGCCCGAGCGCCGCAAGTACCGAACGATCTTGTACTGGCGTCCGCTCGTGCCTGGCCTGAACGACACCGACGAGCACCTTGAGCAGGCATACGCGCTGGCTCAGCACGCCGACGCCACGGTGTTTACCGGCCTGTTCTACCGCGACCAGATCGCGGAGTACTACAAGGCCAACAGGTTGCCCGAGCCCTACGAGGACACGGCGCGCCGAAAGATCGTGCCCGAAACCTTGGAGCGGCGGGTACTGAGCACCTTCGCGTCGCCGACACCGTTGTTCCGCAAGACCTCGTGCGCCGTGGCCTACTCGCATGGTCTCCCCGACTACAACGGCCACTACGGCATCCGTGAACTGTGCAACATCTGCCCGCTGAGGCAGCTTGAACTGTGCGCTAACGCTCACCGCCCCCCGTCATCCAACCGGATAAGGGAGGTCGCCCGCACCTTGCCCGAGGCGCGTGGTCTGGTGGTCGTGGACATCACCGAGCGCCGGAAACAACTCAACTTGTTTGCAGGTGACGGCGTCGCAGTCCGAGAGACGACCATGGCGCCGGGGCACGGCCGGGCCGATTATCTGCTCTATGTCGACAAGCATGTCTCTGAGGCAGCGTAGGCGTTACGCCATCCGCAGGCAGCCCTGCTACTCCTGCTCCCTCGAATGCAGAGTGGGTGGAACCGACGCGGCTGTCTGCGTATGACTGTTCAGGTTGGCTGGGATCGCGTCGTAGCCGCGGAGCAAGCAGCAGGACGATCAACGAACCCGCGCGCATCCGACGCCCGGCCACCTCGGTGTCGCGCAGCGCGACTCGCCCGGTGCGCTGGACGGGCGACTCGTAGCGCAGGTACGCCGCGCTCGCCAGCACCCCCCCGGACGAGGTCATCAGCCCCTGGCGCCTGATGGGCAGCGAAGACGCATCGCATCATGATGCTATCATGGTCGCATGCGTACGACGGTGACGTTCGACGAGGATACCGCTGCGGCTGTCGAGCAGCTGCGCAGGGAACGGGGCGTCGGGATCAGCGCGGCGGTCAACGAGCTCGTCCGGCGGGCAGCCGCCCGGCAGGAGCGGGCTCACTCGTTCGTTCAGCGAACATCCGTCGGTCACGCAAAGATCGACGTGACCGACGTCGGCGAGGCACTCGAGACTCTCGACGGGCCCGCGGCGAGCTGATGCTGCTCGACGCCAACCTGCTGCTGTTCGCCGAGGACGAGTCGAGTCCGTTCCACGACCAGGCATGCGCCTGGGTCACGGCCGCGCTCAACGGCGACGTGCGGGTCGGACTGCCATGGCCGTCGCTTCTCGCCTTCGTGCGGATCAGAACCCACGCCCGAGCCTACGCAGAGCCCTTGACCGGCGAGGAGGCGTGGAGCCGGGTCGAGGACTGGCTCGCAGCGCCAGCCGCGTGGGTCCCGGCGCCCACCGACCGACACGCTGCCGTGCTCGGGTCACTGGTCCGGCGGTACCACCTGTCCGCCAACGCGATCCCGGACGCCCACCTCGCCGCGCTGGCCATCGAGTACGGGGTCGCGATCTGCTCGG